>NZ_LWFT01001031.1:0-760 GCF_001635105.1 Oleiphilus sp. HI0079 | reverse complement strand
TTGAGTTGTGCGCTTTCATTTACTCCAAATACGCCCTCGTAATCAGCAAGCAATACAGCAGCGTCTAGAGGTTGCTCGACTTTGCTATATGCGCTGGCAATGAGCCGTACAATTTTTTCTTGTCTGCTTAGTGTTGTTTGAAGTGCGTCACTTAAAGAGATTAAACCAAGTTGTTCTTTTGCCACGGAAAGATTGCCGGTCCTTAGACTGGTTTCGATGAGTAAAAGTCGAAAATCGGTGATAGATTGCGCGGAAAGTGAGCCGACCTCAACGAGACCAATTGTATGCGCCGCCTGCGCATCGAGCCCTTTTTCAGAAAAGAGCTTTGCGGAGCTAAGGTAAAGTTCACTTTTTCGCTGGCGATCTTTTTCGTTGTGCGCCTCTGACAATAGCTTTTCTTCTTCGCTGAGCATTGTGGTAGCACCCTGTTTTATATCGGTGCGAGTTTGTTTTTTAGGTGTGCTGCAGGCGGATAAAAGAGCGCAGGCAAGGATGGTTAGGGACAATCTAAGAATAAGGGTTTTCATGCTTAAGTATAGTAGCGAGAGGNGAAGCTGCTATGATAGCTGAAATCTAAAGCGAGGATAAGAAGTTTGGAATCTGCACTGTATATCGTAGCCACACCCATAGGAAATCTTGGAGATATAACGCATAGAGCAATTGAAACCCTGGCAGGCGTCGACTTGGTTGCAGCGGAAGATACGCGTCATACAAAAAAACTTCTTTCACATTTGGGTTTGACTAAAGATATGCAGTCTCT
>NZ_LWFT01001030.1:0-960 GCF_001635105.1 Oleiphilus sp. HI0079 | reverse complement strand
TTAATCAGCACAATTGCTGGCGACTGAGTCTCGCTGTTCCCCGTATTTTTATCCAACGTAGCTTTCTCCGACCTATCTTTCTCTGACCTATCAGGAATAGCACTCACTAGACTATTCAAATGTAGATTCGGGAAGTGCAAGGCTAACCAGAGCATGATCCACCCCCCTAACTCTTACCAAGCGCAGAAGGAAACGAAATCACATTATGCTGATAAGCATGTGCATCGGAGATTTTCTGGCGCCGATAAAGCTCTGGCGAAGCGTTGTTAAGATTCAGCTGAAAAGGCTCAACGGCATAGGCGTTTTGTCGTTTAAAAACATCAAGCAACAAACCCTGATCGCTCGGCTGCAGCCGCATGCGTAAACTAATCGGTAAGGAGCTGTCTTGAGTCACCATAGAACGAATACAAAAAACCAGCGTATTGCTCTCTTTCGCAGCGATTTGCAAACGCTTTGCCTGTGCAGGGTCAAGCGTATCCAGCCAACAAACCACAGCCGAACAAATACCGCTTTGTAGCAAGGTATCCAGCACCCACAAAGACTCACTGGCGCTCAAGCTCTTGAGCATAACCGTGTTACTTGTAAAAGCAGCGCCAAGCCCCTGCGGCATAAGCTGCATGCATCCAGGTAACCACACTTGCAACTTGGTTTGATCTGTCGTTCTACTCGCCAGCGACGCAAGTACCGGAAGAATCAGCCGTAACTCACCGACCCCCATCGCAGAAGGTTGCAACTCGACCAAACCGGAATTTGGCCAACCACCAATTTGTTCATCAAGAACAGTAAAACCGCTAGGGATAAAGGCTGGCTCAGTAATATGATTCGGCGCCTGATTGGCACTCCAAACAAGACGCCGATTTTTTAGCTCTTGCAAAGAAAGGGACATTTGCCACATCCAAGATCAAATCATCGGACGAGCAAATATACTGTATAAATAAACAGTAATTCAAATTAAGATTT
>NZ_LWFT01001029.1:0-597 GCF_001635105.1 Oleiphilus sp. HI0079 | reverse complement strand
TTCGGTTGAATCAATTCAGTAAGGTCGCCGCTGGAATGCATGCCGGGGATGGTGATATTTTCTTCCATAAAACCCGCATCTAAAAACACCTTGGTATAGATGGGAGTCGCTGCCGTAGAAACTTCGTTAACGCCCGCTTTGTGCAGTTGCTTGAGCAAATGGCTTAAAAGAATCTCGGCTAAGCGTGTGGAAATATGGCGTTGGGAAACATGCAGAAAATCGATACGTGCAAAACGTTCAGCCGGGCGGGCGCTTGCAGCGCCTAGTAAGCGATCACCGAGCATCGCAATACACAGCTGCGAGCCGTGCATAATTCGCGTGCCTGCCAACTCTTCGATTTGTCGGCGTACTTCCGGCGGCAGTGCGCCGGAGCTGATGTAGTTTATATTTACAGAGACCATAGCTCGGCTCCGTCTCACCCTAGGTTGTTATGCGGCTTGTTCTACTTGAATGCTGCCATTTTTTAGAAGCATAGCAACGAGCTCTTTGGTTTCCACTTTATTGCAGAAGGTTAACAGAGTCTGTGCGTCATATTCATCTTCTGAGCATAAGTATTGAACAAATGTTAAATGCTCTAAATCGAGCTCGGTACTGCAC
>NZ_LWFT01001028.1:0-28606 GCF_001635105.1 Oleiphilus sp. HI0079 | reverse complement strand
ATAGGTGAACTTACCTTCGAAAATAACTATTTGGTGGGCGTGCCAACAGAGCAGAGTCGCAACAAGATATTTGATGCGATTGACTTCCAGCGTGCATGCCAGGCCTATATCTGGTCCGTACCGATGACCAGCTTTTATGCCTGGAAACAGTCTTTATATGATATGGGCGGAGAAGACGGCCAGATTCACTACTTTGAAAGTTATGATTCCAAACTTGGTGGCCTGACCTACAATACCAGCACGCCATATGTCATTTCTTTCTTTGACGTCTCGAAGCAACCTACCATGATTACCATTCCAACCAACGAAGTGCGCGGAGCCGTACATAATGTGTGGCAGATTGGCTTGTCACAAATGACCGAACCCGGTCAGTACCTCATTATCCCAGAGGGTTCCGAAACACCTACTAGTCTTCCAGAAGGTGTAAAGGTTGTTGAATCTAATAGCAACTATGTCTTTTTCGGCGTCCGTTTGATGGCGAAATCTGCGAAGCAACGAGCTCAAGACCTAGATGACCTGACCATCACTGGCCTTGATGGCAAACCGCTCAGTGACAAGGGCATCAACCGTCCTGAGCTTGGAGTAGATGGTAAGCAGCCACGTGGCATGGCGTTCTGGAGTATATTGAATGAGGCTATCCAGAGTGAACCTGTGCATGAACGTGATCGCATGATGCATGACATGCTGCGACCTTTAGGTATTGAGAAAGATAAGCCGTTCAACCCTAGCGAGCGGCAGAAAGCCTTACTCGAAGAAGCTATTGTTGTTGGTGAAATCATGGCCAAAAATATCGACTTCAGTAAAACCGGCCGCCTTGATCAATCAGAATATGGTCCGGAAAATAACCGCTGGGAAATTGCCACTGCATCCACTCCAGATCAGAACCGAGCCTACGGCATGGATCTGGATGGTCGCGCAGCATGGTTTTATGAGGCAGTCACCAATGATATTGCCATGCATGGTATGGCAAACGGAGGTTGGGGTCAGGTTTATCTAGACAATTACCGCGATGAAAATGGGAAAGGTCTTGATGGCGGAAAGCACTACACCCTCACTGTTAGAGGAGACGTAAACTATGCCGAAACATTCTGGACTGTAACGGTTTATAACATTGAAAACCGCGCCATTATCAATAACAAAATGAAGCGTGCCGATGTAGGTTCAAACATCGCAGGCACTCAGAAGAATGAAGATGGGAATTATGTGTTCCACTTTGCACCGGAGAAGCCAGAAGGTGTTGCCGCAGCCAACTGGGTACAGACCAATCTCGGTGAAGGCTGGTTTGTTTATTTTCGAGCATATTCGCCAAGTAAAGAATTCGTAGCGCAAACGCCGGAAACTATCCTGCCTAACTTTGTTCTGGTTGAATAAGCTAACAAGTCAAAACACCTGGACGCAGCTACGCTGCGCCGGTGTTTGAGGCGTTCATGATGTCTGCTTTGTAGAAACGGCTCTCAGTTGATTCACTAGCGAAAAAGGTCCGCTATTTGGTGTTAACCGAAACGATGGACTAGTAAATCTTTTGGCCTGCGTATACAAATCTGCATCTCTAAAGCTAACTACGATCGAGCTCATTGAGCCTGCTTATATTTCAACGGCGAGCAGCCATGCCATTGCCGAAATGCCCGAGAAAACGCGCTTTGCTCGCTGTAACCTAAGAGCAAGGCAACCTCTGTTAACGTAAGTTTGTCATCGTTCAAATACGTAATGGCCATTGATTTGCGGATGTCTTTCAACACATCTCTAAATATGCGGTCTTTGGATTTAAGTCTTCTGTGTAACGTCCGTTCGGATAAATGCATTTGAGTAGCCACACTAGCCGCATCAGAGACCCCTTCGTGCAAACAACGAATGAGCGTGTCGCGAAGCTCTACTAAGAAGAGATCACTTTCTGGTAGCGAATTTAAGATCGCCTCTGCTTGCTTGCCAAGTATTGCGTGAAGCGTCTGGTCTTCATGCGGAATCACCTTATTTAGATCATTAAATGCAAAGCTCAGCGCGAGTTTTGGTTGGTGTTGCTTGACCTTGCATCCAAAAAAAGAGGCGTATATTTCCGAGTTGCTATCTGAGAGTGCTTGTGTGAAATCCACTTGTAACAAACAGAGCGGGGAGGGGTGGATGATCTCTCTTATGATGCCAACGATGGCGGCGAGCAGAAGCTCGTCCGAGAGTTGGCTCGAATAGCCAAAATCTGGCTCCCAAATCAGGCTTACGGTATCAGAGTCTACCTGCGCAATCTGAGCCTGGCTGCCCGCATATAACATACCTTGAAAACGCTTAAAGCAGGAGAGTGCTTCTCCTACATTGCGACTAGTACGAAATAGATAGCCCAGTACGCCACAGTGCTCAACTTTGACGCATTTACCCACCTCAAGGCCCAGTGCCTGAACGCCGCTGAGCGCCTGTAACTCTTCTAGCAATTCCCACCACTGTTCGTAGGACATGTGTTGTTTACTCGCGTAGTGGGCTAACTTCTCTCGATAGCGAGGATAATCGAGTTGATGACACTCTAAATAATGGGCTAATAAGCCCACGACATCGCGTGTAATGAATAGGTCATTCAACATTTTTTAAGCGCTCTACACATACTATTGATCCTATAACCCTGTTACTTTTGGCGGAGATTGTCAAAAAATAACGGCAGAATGGCAATTACACCTTTGAGCAGAAACGTAAAGTAGATAGCAATTAAACACGCTAATCTCGGCTCAAGCTCTATTGGATCTCGCTTACATTGGGCGGAGCAACGTAGGAGGAAAACCCTTTGGAAGATGTAATGCATGCAATAGGTTTTATCGTCATTTTTGGAGTTTTATTCGTATCGATTATTATTGCCGAGGCTGTATATTGGCGAAAAAAAGGGCGGCCAGAAGCCTATAATCTAAAAGAAACCGTCGCAAATATTAGTACCGGTGGTATGTATAAGATTGTTGACGGAATCGCTATAGCGTTATTTATTCAGTACTTCTATGAGTATGTCAGACAGTATGGATTTCAATACGAAGCTGAAGTTGGCGTAGTAAGCATCGTGTTTCTGATTATCGCTACAGACTTTTTCTTTTACGTTTATCACTATTTGATGCACAAAGTTCGCTGGTTGTGGGCCATTCATGTTACGCATCATTCTTCTAAGATTATGAATTTCTCGACTGCGTTGCGTCAGAACTTTCTAATGGATTTAAATTTCGGCTGGGTGCTCTGGTGGATTCCGTTAGCGCTGATAGGATTTGATAAGAATTGGGCATTAATTGCGATCGAGGCAAGCCTTGCTTATCAGTTTTTCTTGCACACAGAAACAATTGGCCGCTTGGGTATATTGGAAAAAGTCTTTAATACACCTTCACATCATCGCGTGCATCACGGTTGCAAGCCAGACCAAATTGATACCAATTTTGGCGGTGTATTTATCATATGGGACCGATTATTTGGAACCTTTGTCGACGAGCGTGATGTCGGCAAGATTGAATACGGACTAACTAGTCGCCAACCAAAAACGTTAAATCCGCTTCGGCTGAACCTTGATGAATTTTTTCAGATGTTCAAAGACGTCGCAAAATATCGGGATCTTAAGATTTTCTACAAGTCACCGAGTTATGTTGAAGACGTTTACCAAGGCGACCCTGAAAGATCGGAAAGCGATGCAAAAGGCTCTGGCACCAGAGCTGTATAAAATCTTGATGCAGAGATAACAACCTACCTTGGCTCCCCAACAATATAGGGAGCAGATTTTACATTTTTGTCCATAACGTGCTGTTATATAAAGAAAATATCTCTAGGTTTTTATAGCTTGATAGATCTAATTTTATCCATATCAAAACGAGCATCATTAGATGCCTTCCTTCTGAAATCGTATTCGCCACGTAAATTAACGTGCTTCCATGTTATCACTGAGCCCTGACTTATTGATTCAATGAGATCTCTTCTATCGTCAGGGTCTGACGTGTCAGCTACAAGGTCGGATAAATATAAATAGTTCCAGAGTATGATTGAGTTCTGGAGAAGCAGCTTGCACGCCGTAGCAACTTCCTGGTCTGCTAGAACACCTTCTTGAAAGGCTTGGTCGTTGTCAAAGAATACCGCTCGAGAGAATCTATTCGAAAGCTCGACTCTATTGAGTTGCTTTTGTATTTGTTGTCTTAGATCTTCGTCATCGAAATAAGTCAGAATGAACTGTGATTTAATAACCCTTCCAAACTCTTTAAGTGCTCGATACAAGGGGTGCTCCTTAGAGTATGAGCTTAATCGTTTAAACAGCTGTGAGGCAGTAGCTTGCTTCATCTTAATCGTTGCAATAAATCTTAAGATATCATCCCAGTGATCAAGTATTTGATTTTTGCTGACAGGACGACTTGGAAGTAGACGATATCCTTTGTCGTAAAAAGTTTTTCGCGCAGAAAAGCTATATATTTGCTGGTTCCCGATGTTGGCAAGTCTTGGTGCAAACGCTATCCCTAGAAAGTGCGACACAGCGAATATCTGCTCTGTATAACCATGTGTATCGGTTGAATGTACTTGCCTAAGATCCGTCACTTCATTTTGGAGTAAACCATCAATGACGTATGGTGCCTCACGATCGGAAGCGCTGAAGACAGAGTTGTGGAATAACGACTGCTTTTCATCAATGAATGTATAAATTGTGACGCCCTTGTCTTTGCCGAAATATTTGTAGGAATGATTCGCGTGCAAGCAATCTACATCGACGTTTACCTTTCTACCATCACTCGATGAGTGGAGAACTTCCGGATCCTTTAGATAAGCACTGGATAATTTTAAATTGTGGATTGCATCTACGATGCGGTTATTAGCTTTTCTAATATTTTCTAAACTGAAAAACCAGTTAACTGTGTTGTGCAGCGTGTGCTCCTGTATACCAGCGGAAATACTCGCGAGTTTGCCTAAGCCAATATTACAGCCCTTTGCAAGAATACCAGCCATTAGAGTTTCTTCCTTTGGTTTCATCTTTACATTTTTAGGGCTCAGGTGCTTAAAGTCAGCAGTGAACTGGCATACCTGGTTTACTTCTTTAAGTAGTTGGAGAATTGGAATATATCCATCCTGGGATAGGGCATCCGCAATAAATGATTCCTCTTGAAAGTCAGTTTTTGGCGTGCTCACTCTAGATACTCGGCCATCTTTAAAAGTGAGGGAGGTATTTATCCCGTCGGCTAAGTGCTTATTAACAACCTTGTATTTCTCGTGAAGGCCCAATTTTAAGCCCGCTAAATATGCTTCTCCGTCTATGTACTCAAGTAGATTGCACTCGCGCAAGATCTGGTATTTTCGAGCCTCCCAATATTCTTTATCAATCATGTAGTCCTGAATGCTGCGGAAGCGATATGAGTAGGCTAAATTTAAGTCCCCGGATTTGATTGCTTTAGAGATATAGATAAACAGCAGGCACTTATACAGAGGGATTGAAAAGTCATTACGCTCAACATTAGCTCGATCTTGCTTTGACAGAAACTTAATAGGTGGAGATTTGCCGACATTGCCCTCTGACTCTTGAAAGTGATCTACTGCTTCTAATAAATCCTTTGCCTTGGAGGTACTATCAAAATTGAGAGCACGTACGATAGGGGTCGCTTTAAGTTGAAGTCTTAAAGAAAGCGATTCGAGCAGTTGATAGTACGTATGATTTTTACTTTCTTTTCTCAGCTGATTATCCAGATCTTCTAACAAACTATAATCAATTTCGTCGTTCTTTTGGTAATCAAAAACCAGCTCTTCTATCTTGTGATATTTTTCGTTGGGCGTTGCAGATACGCTTTCAACAATTGAGATAATTTCTTTTGCTAGCTTTGAAATAGATTTATGAGATTTGCTTAACTCGTGAATTGCCTTGTCTCGTTCTTCTTTGACAGATCGTTCGTGCTCAGCTTGTTTGCTTGAAGCTTTGTGCAACGTTGATGTCACCGACTTCATCAAAGCGTCTACTAGACTATCTTGCCGAGCGAAGTAGTGATGCTTAACAAACCCCAGCAGGTGAAGATAAATATTTTCTTTATCTGTAAATTGCGTCAGTTGTTGAATATCGGCTTTGCGTACCCATTCAGCATAATACCTAGTCGCCTTGTCATTTATATTTAATTCGTCATAAACATCTGCAAGCTGATCAAACATATCTTTGAAAACGATCATGTTATTCACGTTTTGCTTAATATCTTTTGGCCGCATGGACTGATCAATGTTCTTATATGATGCTAGCGGGGTAGTTGTTCTGCTTCCGGCAGTTATGGGAGTTAATAGGGAGTCCAGTAATTCTGAATGAGCCGGTTTAATCGCCCTGCGAAGATTAGAAATTTGATTCTTCTCTGACTCGTTGAAAGCATCCGTGATTATTGTGTTTAATTCACTAAAGCTCGGAATGGCTACTTGGTGTTTCCAGCAAGCATCTGTAAGCGCGTCGAAAATGAATTTTGGTTGTTCTTTTTGAGCAGCAAAATTCAGCGCTAAACCTACTAGAGTTTCAGTCATACTACTGTCATAAGATTCCCAGTTCAGGAAATCCAGAATCTTGATTCTATGCCTGGTAACTAAAGATCCAGCGTAGCTAGTCAATGAAGTAGGGGGTTCAACGCTTAAAGTTTTAGCCACATGGTTGATATCGCGCTTTCCAAATTGGGCAGAATTGAAAAAGCGAGCTCGAGATCTGAAGTAACCAAGCTGCAAAATAAAGCCAATTCTGCTTTCGATCGGATGAATTCGAGTGATGCTTGATTTCAGTTCAGATGGAATCGAGAAGTAACGTTGACGATCTTCCTTGGAAAATCTAGGAGGAGTGTCGAACAACAGTCTTTCTGCGTCGTTCAAAATATTGATAACTGGCATATCACTACGCTCTTATTGTTATGGTGCGTAATTATTTATCGGTACTCAGCAAGAAAAGCTTAGTATCGGGTGAGCCAGCCCCATAAACAGCAAAACCGCACAAGGCGGTTTTAATGCGAGACGAAAGTTAGTAAGGCCTTGTCTCTGTATAGCGCCGCCCCCAGAAGCCGTGTTTAGAGTATGAAAGCGAGTGTGATATGTCAACGATTCACACAATTCACGTTTATCGGCTTTCATGAGTAAGCGGTCATTTAGATTTGGTTGAAATACATCGTAAACGACCACAAAAAGTTGATTGAGGGTTTGGCCTGATTTTTGACTTAAGCTGTTATTTACTAATAATGATTCGCCAAAGATTGGCTTGGATTAGTCGATTTTAAGCATTGCTTTAAGCTAGGTTGTGTTTGTTCGTAGCTTTTGACTGAAATATGACTAGAATTATAGAATTTAATAAAAATTACTGTCAAAAGTGTTATGCAATCTAACCTCCTGTCTGTAACTTATTTCAATCATTTTGTTCGTTATGCGGAAGAGCAAAAAGTCGATTTAGCACCGTTTTGGAGAACATTAGATCATGATGGGAATAACCCTTTCATTACTTTGTCTACATTGAAACAGCTGGTTGTATTTTTGTGGAGTTCCGGTTGCCCAAAAAGTTTGGGGCTAGAGGTAGGGAAAAATATTAATCTTGCTAGTCACGGACACGTTGGCTACGGCCTGTCTCACATGAAGGATTTAGAAGAGAGTTTAGTGTTTTTATGTGAATATTATAAGGTGCGAGCCCAGATACTCCGCTTTAGACTTGAAGAAGATGATGAAAGCATTTTCCTGTGTATAGAACCTACAGTTGAATGGGGAGAAATAAGGACTGTATTATACGAGACAATAGCTACCTTAGGGTATAACATAATTAAATTTGCGATCGGAAAAAAAGCAAAAGATATCACGGTCGAAATGCCTTTCGAACAACCTTCCTGGTCTGTTCTTTATAGTGAATGTCTTTCTAATACAGTTAGTTATGGTCACGAAATACTAAGATTCGAGATTCCCCTTCATTGGAAAAGTATTCGCTGCGTTTCTGCAGACCCTGCCACCTCTGAAATGGCCGCCCAACAGTGCAGACTAGAAATGGCGCGTTTAATTGATGAGCAATCCCTAAGCGAAAAAGTTAACGAATTGATATCGTCTAGTATTCAGTTTGGTCTGTCACTGGAGCAAGCAGCAAAGACACTTTATATGTCTAAAAGCACGTTTATTAGGAAGTTAAAGCAAGAGGACACTACATTCAAGCAGTTAATGGAAGCTGCTAAGAAAAGACATGCCCAGTATCTACTAATAAATACCAGTCAAAAGATTGAATCCATCTCCCTCCAACTTGGTTACGAAGACCTTTCTAACTTCGGAAGAAGTTTTAAGAGGTGGTTTGGTTGCTCACCGTCTCAATTTAGAGAGCAGCAAAGCCATATGTGATTTTTTTGGCACTTATAGACTATGAAATGAAACCCTCTGCCGTTTTGGGATCCAAGAATTTCAAATAGCATTTGTATTCTCTAGATAGAAAGTGCATTGGGTCTTTGATGGGAGGGGAAAATGCCAGAGTTAATATACGATTATATTATCGTTGGGGCTGGTTCAGCAGGCTGCGTATTAGCAAACCGTTTAAGCGAAGACGGGAAAAATACGGTGCTGGTTCTTGAAGCTGGCCCCGAAGATAAAAGCTCTATGATTAAGATTCCCGGCGCGTTTGCTTACTTCATGTTTAGTCGAAAATATAACTGGAGATATGAGACGGAGCCAGTAAATGATATTCGGGGAGGTAAGCCTATATTCTGTCCCAGAGGAAAAACATTGGGCGGAAGTAGTGCAGTCAATGCAATGGTGTATATTCGAGGGCATGAGTCTGATTATGATCATTGGCGCGAACTAGGTAATGAAGGTTGGGGGTTCAGTGATTTATTACCCTTCTTTAAAAAAGCTGAAACGAACGAGCGTGGTGGTGATGAGTATCATGGTGATCAGGGGCCATTATATGTTTCTGATACCGTTAATAGTTATCCATTGAATGACTGTTTTATCAAGGGCGCAGAACAGGCGGGTTATCCTCTCACTAATGATTTTAACGGTCCTAATTTCGAAGGGGCAGGTTACTATCAGTTTACGATTAAAGATGGACAAAGGTGTGGTGTTTCAAGGTCTTATCTTAAGCCTGCATTAGATCGCCCCAATCTCAACATTCAATGTGAAGCCTTGGTTCAACGACTGATTTTCGATGAGAAAAAGGCAGAGGGTGTAGCCTATACCAAGGCAGGCCAAGATTTTGTGGTTAAGGCTCGCAAAGAAGTATTGTTGAGTGGGGGCAGCTTCAATTCGCCTCATTTATTGATGCTTTCTGGAATAGGTGAAAGTGAAGAGTTAAAACAACACGGTATTAGCACAATTCATGACTTGCCAGGTGTTGGTAAAAATCTACAAGAGCACGTCGATGCGTGTGTTCTCGTTAAGAGTAAGAAAAAGGATGGCTTTTCTTTATCACCTCGAGGACTGGGACGGATGTTGCCCGATACCTTGCGTTACTTGATGTTTAAAAAGGGTAATTTGGCAAACTCTATTACTCAAGCGGGGGCGTTTCTTAAATCCAATGATGGTGTGCAGGTGCCAGATATTCAAATGCACTTTGTTCCCTTGTTGTTTGATGATTGTGGTCGTGACGCGCGCTTGCTATCGCAACATGGTTATTCCTTGCATGTCTGTGTTTTAAGGCCAAAAAGTAGAGGTGCTGTTAGTTTGAGATCAGCTAACCCGGAAGACAAAGTGAAGATCAATTTTAATTTTCTCAGTCATCCCGATGATAGAAAAACATTGGTTGATGGTATTCGTTCTGCGCGGAAAATCTTGGCGGAAGATGCCTTTTCTGAGCATCGTGGCGATGAGTTTCATCCTGGATCGGATGTTATAGATGATGAGGCAATTCTACAGAAATGTAAGGATCGTTTAGGTTTGGTTTATCATCCCGTAGGGACCTGCAAAATGGGGAATGATGATATGGCAGTTGTTGATAGTGAACTTAGGGTTCGTGGGGTTGAAAGGCTCCGGGTTATTGATGCATCTATTATGCCTACCTTAATTAGTGGTAACACGAACGCACCGACTATTGCTATAGCAGAAAAGGCTGCAAGCCTGATTCTAAATGCTGGGGAGTAAGGTTTTCTTGATGTAAGTTTACAGGTGATAGAAGAATCATCTGCTGAAGCACTTGTGTATTCAGGTTTTTAGGCGCTCATGTAGCGCCTTTTTTTGGTTTAATTTCTATTCAAAATTTTCATCAAAGACACAAATTGACCATGACTTGACACCTCCAGCCATAACTCTCGCCAGCTCCTCCAAGTAATATTATACCTCTAACAAATACGGAGGAATAAATATGTCAAAAGAAACCGCAGCAATGCTTTCTATCCCACGCTCTCAGGAAGAGGGGCAGATAACCACTTGGATTTCGTTAAAAAAATACGCGTATCTTATTTCGCTTGTTCTACCTTTAGCCCCAATAAGTTCATGTTATTTAGCGGTAACTACGGGCAATGGATTATGGCTTTGGGCGACAATAGTATTTTGGTACTTCGGAATAGCTTTGCTAGACAAATACTTTGGCGACGATGAAGCGAACCCAACAGACAAAATGGTTGAAGAGCTTAAGTCTGAAGAATACTACAAGAAAGTTATGTATCTGACCGTGCCATTACTTTGGGCGGGAGTGATTGCCTGTGCATACACTGTTTCTCAATATGAATGGTCTTGGTTTAGCTTTCTGGGCGGCGCGTTGTCCGCGGGACTGGTAGCAGGTATTGGCGTTAACTTGGGCCATGAGATGGGGCACAAGATCAATGATCGAGTTCAAGTATTCTTCGCCAAAATGGCGCTAGCTCTTTCTGGCTATGGGCACTTCTTTATTGAGCACAATAAAGGTCATCACAAAGATGTAGCGACACCTGAAGATCCAGCTTCTTCAAGAATGGGTGAGTCACTTTACAAGTTTGTGAAGCGCGAAATTCCTGGGGCGTTTCGTCGAGCTTGGGAACTGGAATCCGCTCGATTAAAGAGAATGGGTAAATCTGAGTGGTCTTTCAGCAATGAAATTATTCAGCCAGCTATCGCGACAATTGCCTTATACTCTTTGCTACTTGCTTACTTCGGCCCCATTATGATTCCTTTCTTGTTGATTGTTGCGGGCTTCGGTTACTGGCAGCTTACGTGCGCAAACTATATTGAGCACTATGGTCTGCTTCGTCAGAAAAATGAAAAAACAGGTCGCTATGAGCGTTGCCAGCCACATCACTCATGGAATGCTAACCAAAAAGTTTCAAATTTGATTTTGTTGCACTTGCAGCGTCACTCTGATCACCATGCACACCCAACTCGTGCGTATCAGGTTTTGCGTGATTATAACGGTGTTCCTAATCTGCCTGCAGGTTATCCATTGATGTTTGTATACGCAATGATTCCTTCTGTTTGGTTTTCGATAATGGACCCTAAAGTAGTTGCTTGGGCTGGTGGAGATATGGACAAAGTTAATATTGATGCCGACAAGAAGGACGAGCTCTACTCTCGCTACCATAATCCTGAAAAGAAGGCTGCTTAAGCAGTCTTTCTCCTGCCCTTTAGCTCGATATTAGACAAGGTTATCTTATGTTCACTGTATCGTTATTTGCTTTCATCGGTGTCGCTAGTTTTGGTGCATATATGCTGAAAAAACGTGCACGTAAGGATTCAGTCAGAAGATGGATGATCAACGCGCACGGTGCCGGAGCGGTGGGAGCTGCATTTCTTTTGATGTATGCCCTCTATGAATCTAGCTCAATGGGACACTTCAACGAGTGGAACTGGATTGCTGCCGCTTTACTCTCAAGTGTGGTCGTTGGAGCTTATTATTTATTTAGGGTGCTTTTAAAGAGAAAGAAAATACCACTGACTTTTCAGTTTATTCATGGATTGATTGCGATATTTTCCGTGTTGGTGCTCGCATACTCAATCATCATTTAAACAAAGTATTACTTAAGAAAACAAAGGAGCAAACATGGCTCAGTATCAATGCCCAGATTGTGGCTATATTTACGACGAAGACAAAGGTGCAGAACACGAAGGTTATCCATCAGGAACCAAGTGGAAGGATATTCCGGAAGATTTTCCTTGCCCGGACTGTTTTGTCCGAGAAAAGCCGGATTTTGAAGAAGTTAAACTTAAGTGAGGGGCTGTCATGAGCACTGAAAATTTTAGGAAATATTGTTGTATTACGTGTGACATGATTTACGACGAAGAGTTGGGTATGCCAGAGGAAGGAATTGAGCCGGGTACGCGGTTTGAAGACATCCCAGATGATTGGACTTGTCCTGAGTGTTCGGCATCGAAATCTGATTTTTACTTGCTTAAATAGGAACTGGAAAGTGAAACACATTGTTATTGTTGGTTCTGGCCATGCTGGATTGACCCTTTCAAGAGAGCTCCGTTTACTAAATAAAGATATTGCGATTACTCTGCTTTCACGAGATTCGGGCGATATGTATTACAAGCCCAATTTGTCTAAAGCTATTTCTATGAAGAAAAGCCCCGCAGACTTGGTCATGAAGAGAAAGTCTGTTTTAGAGCAGGAACAGAATATTAATATTCTGAGCGAAGTAAAGGTAACGGGAATCGAGAAAGAAGCTAAGTGCCTATTCTATTTGGATTCAGATGGCGTCGAAAGAGAGCTCGACTATGATCAATTGGTCCTGGCAACAGGTGCTTCTCCCGTTGATCTTAAACTAACAAATTCTGAAAGATGCATCTCTGTTAACTCGTTATCTGACTACGAGAAATTTAGAGAACAATTGGAACAATTAGATCCTAAGGAGAAACGCATAGCCATTATTGGTGCAGGCTTCGTAGGAGTAGAGTTTGCAAGTGACCTTTGCTCAAACGGTTATGAAGTAGATGTTATTGATGCTGGTGATTGGCCTTTAAACCAGGCGTTGCCAAAAGAGCTTGGGAACAAGGTGATGGCAGCATTTCCAAGTGATAAAGCTAAATGGCATATGGGGTGCAAGGTTTCCTCGGTAGAAGATGAAGGAGAGGTACTTACTCTAAATCTAAATAATGGAACATCAATTACAGCCGGTATGATTATTTCTTCTGTTGGGCTGTCACCTAATGTTGAACTTGCTCGAGCGGCAGGTTTGGAGGTAAGTAGGGGAATTGTTACGGATGAATATCTTCGAACGAATTATGCAAATATCTATGCATTAGGTGACTGTGCGGAGACCTTTAACATTGTCAGACCATTCATTGGTCCAGCGACGCAATCAGCGAAATGCTTAGCAAAGACTTTAATTGGTGAAGAAACTGCTGTTGAATTTATACGCCAGGCCGTACAGGTCAAACTTTCTTATATCCCTTTGCTTATATGCCCCGCCTCTGAGCCTGGAGGTGATTGGAATATTGACGGGGAACAAATAAACCTAATCGCTAGATATATAAGTGCTTCTAGGTTAAACGGGTTCTCATTACTAGGGGAGGCTGTTACTCAGAAAATACAGCTTCTTAAGGAGTTCCCTTTAAATACCGCATAATTTACGGGCATAGAGGAAATGCAGATTGAAACGTTTGCGCTTGATTCGCCTCGTTTTTTATTGCATGAGTGCTAATTGGAACCAATTCTATTGATTAAAGAACAGAGAACAATAATGACATATACAGTAGAAAACAAAACGCTGGCAGATCTTTTAGAAATCGCTTTTAGCCGATACTCTGATAGACCAGCATTCAGTGCTTTAGGCCAAACCCTTTCGTTTTCTGACATAGAAGAAAAGTCGCGTTCTTTGGCATATTGGCTTCAGAATGAATCTGGCCTGGAGACTGGCGATCGCGTTGCCATTCAACTTCCGAATATCGCGCAATATCCTATCGTGGTTTATGCAATTCTTCGTGCAGGGATGGTGGTTGTTAATACCAATCCAATGTATACCGATCGAGAAATTAAACATCAGTTGACCGATTCTGGTACAAAAGCAATATTCATATTTCAACCTGTTTTGCCTGTGTTTAATAAGGTTAAAGATCAAACATCTATTGAACGGGTTATTGAAGTAGGTGCAACAGATTTACTAACAGGCCATACGGAACTATCAATAGAAGGCAATCAGTCTTTTACTGATTTAGTTGGTATATACGCTGATAAATCGCTATCGAAGCGAAGCCCGATTTCTGAAACGATTGTTTTACAATACACCGGTGGAACAACAGGGGTATCGAAAGGCGCAGAGCTAACAAATTTGAACTTGGTAACTCATGCAGAACAAGTGATCGATCGCTTTTCTAATACATGTAAACCAGGTCATGAAATATTTATAGCACCTTTGCCTCTATACCATGTTTATGCTTTTAGCGTAAATCTTATTGTGTTTGCTTTGCAGGGAAATTTAAGTGTGTTGATTCCCGATCCTAGGGATCTCGATGCCTTTGTTAAAGCGATTAAGCCTTATAAATTTACGACCTTTTCGGGCATTAATACCTTGTTGGTAGGGTTAAGTAATCACTCAGGTTTTAGATCGCTCGACTTTTCAAACTTGAAATTAACCATATCAGGCGGGGCAACACTGACTACGAGTGCTGCTGAGCAATGGTATAAGTTAACGGGTTGCACCGTTTCTGAAGGGTATGGTTTATCTGAAACCAGTGCAGCTTTATGTCTTAATGTTCCCGGGCAGGAAGAAATTGGAACTGTAGGTCTACCTCTTAAAGATACGATTATAGATATACGTAGTGAGGCTGGTGAATCTCTGCCTGATGGACAAGAAGGTGAGGTTGTGGCGAAAGCGCCACAAGTTATGAAAGGCTATTGGAATCGTCCGGAAGAAACGCAAAAGGTGATGACAGAAGATGGATTTTTTAGAACGGGTGACATCGGAAAGCGAATGCCTAGCGGCACGATTAAGATAGTTGACCGTTTAAAAGATCTTATCATCGTATCTGGTTTTAATGTCTATCCTAACGAGGTCGAAGATGTTCTGACCCAACACCCTGGTATTGTCGAAGCGGCAGTCGTATCGGAACCTGATGAGCGCGCTGGCGAAAAGGTTTGTGCATACATAACGGCTGCTCAAGAACTCAATGAGGAAGCGATTATTGAGCACTGTAGGGAGCACTTAACGAGTTATAAAATACCAAAAAAACTGGTCGTTATGGACGAGTTGCCGAAGTCTACGGTAGGTAAAATTCTAAGACGTGAACTGAGAACCGGTATGTAAGTAATCGGTTTTGTCGCAATGGAGTGAACAACCAGAGGAGTAAAACAGGATGTCTAATATCGCCACAAATCTCGAAGCAAAAGAATTGAATACAAACAATGCGCTGTCAATGAGTGTTGCAAAGATTGATCAGATCTTTAAACAACAGCAAGAAAAAGCCATCAGTTTACGGCTGAGCACCTTAGAACAAAGACGAGAAATATTAAAGAGATTCTTAATGGTTGTTGAACGCCATCAACCGGATATTATCGAAGCAGGTAAAAAAGATTTTAACAAGCCTGAGTCAGAAACCTTAGTGGCAGAAATATTTCCTGTAGTACACGAGATTAAACATACGCTTAAACATTTGAAAAAGTGGATGAAGGCTAAGCCTGTACCCGCGACAAAAGCGACTCTGGGAACTAAGTCTAAAATTGTTTATGAACCAAAGGGCGTCAGCCTAATTATTTCCCCTTGGAACTATCCATTTAATTTAACTCTTGGGCCACTGGTGTCTTCTATCGCTGCGGGGAATACCGCAATGATCAAGTCGAGTGAGTTGACACCCAATATGTCTCGAGTCATCGCAAAGATCGTGAAAGAAGCTTTCGACGAAGATCATGCCACGGTGTTTGAAGGTGAGGTTGATGTATCTTTGGCTTTATTGGAGAAGCCATTTGATCACATTTTCTTTACCGGAAGTCCGCAGGTTGGGAAGTCGGTTATGGCGGCTGCGGCAAAAAACTTGAGCTCTGTCACCTTAGAGCTCGGGGGTAAAAGTCCGGTTGTTGTAGATAAGAGCGCCAACCTGAAAAAGTCAGCGGGCAAGATTACTTGGGGTAAATTTGTTAATAATGGGCAGACCTGTGTTGCACCGGACTATCTGTTTGTTCACGAGGACGTTGCGGAAGAATTCGTTGACCATATGAAAGCGACGCTCGTTACGTTTTATGGTGATAATGTTAAGGATAATGAAGATTACGGGCGTATCGTGAATGAACGTCATACGCAGCGTATTAAAGGTCTAATAGAGGATGCTGTTCAACACGGCGGAAAAATTATTTGCGGTGGTGACGTTAATATATGTGACTGTTTTATAGCGCCAACCCTGATAAGTGGCAAGCTCGCGGATGAAGGCTTTATTAATTGCACTTTGATGCAAGAAGAGATTTTCGGCCCAGTCTTACCGATTATTACATATCGAGATTTAGACGAGGTTGTTAACCATATCAATAGAAACCATAAACCACTGGCGTTGTATATTTATTCTGAAACTAATGATGTTAGCGAAAATATATTATGCCGAACATCATCGGGGGGGGCTTGCGTGAATACTAATATGGTTCACCTACTACAAAGTAACTTACCCTTCGGCGGAGTTAACAATAGTGGACTTGGTAGTTCACATGGCGAATTTGGTTTTAAGGCATTTTCTCATGAGCGTTCGGTGCTAGAGGATAAGTTAACGGCTACAGCACTTATGTACCCGCCGTATACAGGAACAGGGAAGAGGTTGCTAAATATGATGATTAAACATTTATCTTAAATATCTAGCTCAGACTTCTTATGTTGCAGGCTCAAGAGGGTGCAGCTTTCTGGTTTTCGGTAATGATACTTATGACTGATAGTTGGTTTGGCTGGGTTCTGGATGAATTCCCTTTTCCAAAATATATGTGCAACCTATATATAAATCGTTCGTTCTATAGATAGGTTCGAATAATTATTGGTGTAGACCCAGTAGAAAACAACGTGAGATATCGATGGCAAGGTCAAAATTTGCAAATAACGAAGAAGCACTGAACGCTATCTTTAATGAATCAATCCCACTTTTTGCGAAACAGGGCTTTAGTGGGGCATCCATCCGACATGTAGCAACAGCCGTCGGTGTCAGCATCGCAACGATCTACCATCATTTTCCGGACAAGAAAGCTCTGTACTTGGCGACCATTGAAGCTTCCTTTAAAGATAAAGCTTTGGCCTTGGAAGATGCACTTCAACCGACAGGAGCGAAGGAACAGCAATTGAGATGTTTCATTGCCAGTTTTACCGAAATCATGGCTAATGATGAGAATTTCAGGCTTCTGCTTCAACGGGAACTTATCGACGGTGATGCGGAACGACTATCTACCTTGGCTGCTGATGTCTTCGTTAACCAATTTGAAAACGTACTGAAACTAGCAGAACGAATCTCGCCGAAAAGTGATCCTCACATGGCAGCTATATCGATGATTTCACTTGTTTTCTACCATTTGGAGGCGGCTCCTATTAGAGCCTTCCTACCTGGTGGAAAACCAGAGCACAATGATCCCACCGTCATTGCAGACCACGTTTGCAGTTTGTTGATCAATGGAGTTTTCCGAGGCTAATGCGATTGATTTTTAAAACCTGTAGTATGCTAATATTCGTATCTTTCTTGGTAGCTTGTACTGAGTCGAATTCGTCCAATAAACCTAGCGTAAGCTTTAATAATCCAATTGAGCTTGCAGTGCATTCGGTGCTTCAACAGTTGGTTCCTCGTTTCTATTCATCTACGGGATACACGAGTGTGTCTCGGAGTATTGAAATATCCACTTCACAGTCCGCTACCATTGATGAGCTAACGGTCAAGGAAGGAGACCTGGTTGCGCAGGGAGATCTGTTGGTTGCACTTGATGAAACAGAGTTGCTGACTTCGATTAAACGTGCAGAAAGTGCGATTGAATCTGCGAAAATCCGTCTGAAAGATCTAGCACATGACCTGGATAACGCCCGTCAATTGCGAGAAAAGCGCGTCATTACGGTTGAGCAACTTCGAAAGGCAAAGGTTCAACACAATCTCGCTGAGACGCAGTTGCAGCAGGCACAAAGTGAACTTGAACGGCAACTTGCAAGAAAGCCCTATCACCGTATTCATAGCCCCATTAACGCTCGAGTAATAAAACGATGGGTTAACCAGGGTGACCTAGCAGTGATTGGCAAACCGCTTCTACAGTTGGAAGCCATTCGAGGTTTGGAGTTCGAAACGTCACTACCTGCGGAATGGGCTAATTCCTTGCGTATTGGTGATAGCTACTTGATCAAAGTTCATAACCGCGAAGACCCTGTTCAGGCTCAGATTTCACATATCGTCAATAGTGTTGATCGCACCACTCAGACTATACAAGTCAAGCTAGCGTTGGCGGATTCAGAACGTATCGAGGCAGGTCTGTCCGGCCAGATAGATTTTGTGATAGCTACTGAGAGCCAATTGCTTGTCGAATCCTCTGCTTTGGTCAAGCGTGCTGGGGTTTTTGGTGTCTTTCGACTGGTACAAAACAAAGCCATTTTTACACCAGTGAATTTTGAACGTCAGTGGCAGAAATATAGGGTTGTCTTGTCTGGTTTAGATCCTTCGGATATTGTCATCACTTATCCGCCTTCAACCTTGAAAGATGGTGGAGCTGTTGTCGTTGCAAACTCTTCAGATACCAAGTATTCGAAGGCTGAGATATGAACGATAAGATCTCTCAGAGTAGTTCCACAAATAGCCACAACGCCTTCAACATCGCGCATCATTTAGCGAAAATATTTGTCGAATCGAAACTAGTACTCGCATTGGTTCCTGCGGTTTTATTGTTTGGTTTAATAGGCTTGTTTGAAACACCACGCGAAGAGAATCCTCAAATTGTCGTGCCTGCAGCTGAGATCACGATACCAATGGACGGAATGTCTCCTTTGGAGGTTGAGCACTTACTGTTAACGCCGCTAGAAAATCACCTGAACACTATGCAAGGCGTGAAGCATACCTATGGTGTCGCGGGTGAAGGCTTCGCCAAAATTCAGGTTGAATTCAAAGTAGGTGAAGATAAAACCGAGTCCTTCGTTCGGCTCTATGATCAAATGGAGCGTTATAAAATTCAGTTGCCGCCTTTAGCTGGCGAGCCACACATCAGTCTCGTAGATGTAGACGATGTGCCCTTTATGGTCGTCACTTTGGCTTCTAATCAATATGATCGATATCAGCTTACAAATATGGCTGAACGAATGACAGAGCATTTACATAGTATCGATGGAGTAGGGCTCAGTCAGATTCATGGCGGTCAAGAGAATGATGTTCGAGTAGAAATAAATCCAACTCGCTTGCAGGCTTTAGGGTTAGGACTAAACCAGATACGAGCACATATTCAGGCGGCTAACATTGACCATTCACTTGGCTTCAAAGTCATCGATAAAGACAACCAGCATATGCGTGTCAGTTACAAGTTAGAAAATCTGGAAGAGCTTAGAAAGTTGGTTGTATTTCGAGATACGGAAAAAGTAGTGCACCTTCAAGACATCGCGCATATAACGACTGAGCCCGATCATAAAAATTTAAGCCTCTCGCGTTTTAACTTTGGTCCAGCTGATCATCGTTTTGAAGAGTACAAAGGGCAAGAGATGGCAGCAGTCCATATTGGTATAGCAAAGCAAGGCGGCGTTAATTCCGTCCCTCTGGCCGAAGACATTTTGGAACGTATTGCATCAATGCAGTCGCAATGGATTCCCAAATCAGTAGAAGTTGTTACAACAAGAAATGACGGCCAGAACGCGAATGATTCTGTTAACACACTCATAGAGCATTTATTTATCGCGATTGCGGTTGTCAGTCTTGTGTTATGGGTCTTTTTGGGATGGCGCGCGGCAGCCATCGTATTTATTGCGATACCGATTGTTTTTGCGATTGTGATTGGTGTGGATTTTCTGGCTGGGCCAACGCTGAATCGCATCACCTTATACGCCTTAATACTCGCTCTTGGTTTATTGGTCGATGATGCCATTGTCGTAATTGAGAATATTCATCGCCATAACCAACTGTTGCCGGTGGATAGTTCCAAAGAGACGTATTCAAGAGCGATTGTGAACGCAGCTACTGAAATAGGTAATCCGACAACTTTAGCAACCATCACCGTGGTTGCCGTGTTCCTCTCTTTACTCTTGGTCACAGGGATGCTGGGTGAGTATTTTTATCCCATTGCTTTCAATGTACCTGTGGCAATGATTGCGTCCTTGCTGGTTGCATACATTGTCACACCTTGGGCCGCACGTCGTTTTCTACCTGTCACTCACGAAGAGCATAAAGAAATCTGGTTGCAAACACTTTATCGCAAGCTCTTCAAACGGCTTTATCAGCATAGTATGTGGCGTAGATTGTTTTTTATTGGAGTGCTCATATGCCTATTCGCTTCGCTTCTTCAGCCAGCCTGGCAATTTGTTAGGCCCCAGGGTGTTGGTGGCGAGCTATCGTCTCTTGGTGTCAATCTGGCATTCCTTCCTAAGGATGATAAGAACACCTTCCTTATTACGTTCAAGTTGCCAGAAGACGCTCCACTTGAAGAAACTGATCGTTTGGTTCGAGATATTTCCAGAATAGTATTGGCACATGAAGAAGTGATGAATACACAGACCTTCGTCGGTGAACCTTCCGTGATTGATTTCAACGGTCAATTGAAAGGCAACGCCAGTAATATTGGCTCCCAGTTTGCCGAGGTGCGCATCAATTTGAGTCATAAGTGGACTCGTGATATCAGCTCAATAGAGATTGTTAAGCAGCTTAGAAAGGAGCTCGCAGGCACCATTGGTCAAAATCCGGAGGCTACGATTCAGTTCGTGGAGGATCCCCCGGGTCCGCCAGTCAGAGCGACTGTTCTTGCTGAAGTTTATGAGCAAGATAATCAGATGAGGGAAGCAGTAGTGCAAGATCTGGAAGCAGTGTTCAAGGATACCTGGGATATGGCGGAAGTTTGGACCAGCAACACAATACCTATCAACGAGTTTAATTTTAAAATTGACCAGCGTAGAGTGCTGCTGGCCGGGTTGGACGTGCAGCAAGTGGCATCAGCGCTGAGTTTTTTCATACAAGGCGATATCGTAAATCACTTGTACGAACATGAAGCACGAAATCCGATTCCTATACGCCTCGTTGTTCCTCATGATCAGCGTATCACACCAGAAATACTGGCTCAGACCTTTGTTAAAAATAATGAAGGGGCGTCAGTGCCTCTGTCTACCGTGATTGATATCGTTCGAACTGAAAAAGCCACGCCTATTTTTCATAAGGATAATGAGCGAGTTTCGTACGTGGGTGGAGAGTTGTCTGCTAGTGCACCTTTGTATGCTGTACTGGACATAGATCAACGAATTGAAGCTATGGCTTTTGGTAATGAGTCAGTGATTACGACTAGAAATCTGGGCTTTGTGCCAGATCCACCAACCACCTTAGAGGGTTCTATCGTCCACTGGGATGGTGAACTAAGGCTCACCCTGGATGCATTCCGAGATATGGTTATAGCCTTAGGTCTATCGATACTGGCAATTTATTTTCTGTTAGTGACCTACTATCAGTCCTTTGGCTTACCGCTATTGGTTATGGTCTCAATTCCCCTGGGGTTAATCGGAGTCTTCCCAGGTCATTGGTTGCTTAATCAAGATTTCTCGGCACCCTCTATGATCGGTGTGATTGCGCTTGCGGGAGTTGCTGTTCGTAACTCGCTGTTGATTGTCGATTTCATTCGCGAGCGTATTGCCGATGGGATGACGCCAGAGGAAGCGATTTCGGAAGCGGGTGCCTTGCGCATTATTCCTATTACCTTAACCACACTGGCAATTGTTTTTGGCACGCTAATCATCGTACCAGACCCGGTCATGGGTGGCTTAGCTATTTCTCTGATCTTTGGTTCAATCAGCTCTGCCATCCTAACCGTATTTGTTGTGCCACTTTTGTATTCACGCATAAGTAGTATCAACTTATTCAAAAATATGAGGGCAATATTTGCGAATTTTTTTTGCTGAGTAAATGTGAATTT
Source organism: Oleiphilus sp. HI0079 (assembly GCF_001635105.1). NCBI lineage: Bacteria > Pseudomonadati > Pseudomonadota > Gammaproteobacteria > Oceanospirillales > Oleiphilaceae > Oleiphilus > Oleiphilus sp. HI0079. Next base: position 6,723 of record NZ_LWFT01001028.1, on the reverse strand, counting down.
AGGTTGATCATCTGGTCCGCAACCTCATCTTTAGCAATGAAACTCTTTTGGTTAGTGTTGGCCAGACTTTCCTGTCGAAGATATTTCGAATCAGTGAGTCCGAAAGCGCATATTCAAGCCTCCATCAAAGGTCCGCTTCCCGAACAAAGCCAATGGAAGCAGGTGCTATATCATATCGCTAAATCCAACCCAAATGTAGCAACATAGAAACAATTGTAGACGATCACTAAACGCATGTAGTAACATTTATACATAAGATTGTTTTGGAGGTGAGCTATGTCTACATTAACCAGTCGAGAGTTTAATCAAGATACAGGCCGAGCCAAGAAAGAGGCGCTGTCTGGACCTGTGTATATTACCGATCGAGGGAAACCGTCTCACGTACTCTTATCTTATGAAGAGTACAAAGCTATGACGGAGAAGAAGGCGACGATTGGTGAGCTGCTTTCTATGGATGGGGTAGAGGATATCGAATTTACTCCGGGCCAAGTCACCGACAAAGCTGCAGCAGCAGAGTTTTAGTATGTATTTATTAGACACTAATGTTGTCTCTGAACTCAGAAAAGTAAAAAGCGGTAAAGCTGATAGCAATGTAGAGGAATGGTCAGCCCAAGTTGAAGCTGAATTGCTTTATGTTTCATCAATCGTCATTCATGAAATAGAGCTCGGGATTCTACGGGCTGAAAGATCTGATGCTGCGAAAGGTAAGATTCTCCGGAAATGGATGAGCGACCACGTTTTGCCAACTTTTGAGGGACGTATATTACCAGTCGATCAGGAAGTCGTTTTGGTTAGCGCCAAGTATCATGTACCAGACCCAAAGCCATATAGAGATACGTTTATTGCTGCAACAGCCGCTGTTCAAGATATGACAATCGTAACGCGCAACGTATCAGATTTTAATCTGGACAACCTCAAAATATTCAACCCTTGGGAACAGAGTTAAACCTGGCGAGTATTTTTATGGCTGAATTATCACAAGAGGTATTACAGGAGTTTTCTGATCGAGTAGCAGAAATATGCGAGCAAATGGAGCTCGAGCCTGACCAAATGCTCGAAGCTATCGGCAGCACGTTCATTGGCGCTGTTATGAGCTTTGGAAAAACAAGCTATCAAGTAGAAATATCCGGAGTCGCAAGTGCCGCTGTGGAAACCATGTTTGGGGCATCCGACTAACTTAAGGTCTTGGAATAGGCTAAAGAAAGCCATGTAGATTGACTCGAATGCCTGATGATATATCCGATATTTGTGAATATCGGATATATTGAATATCAGAAAATCAAGGCTATGCTTAATCTAAAGCTCTTTGATAACGATTAAGAAATGAAGGACCCTAAGCGAAACCCGCCATCACCAATCATTGATAACCTAGAGTTTATTGGCAATCCATTTAAAGTCGCGCCGCAGAGCCCAAACTGGATAAGCTTTTCTGACGCTCAGCAAGATCTAGAGTTGTCATTGAAGTTTCTTTATAGCTATAACGGCAGTACAGCCACATTCAATAGCTATCGAAGAGAGCTCGAACGACTTTTACAATGGTCCTGGCAAATCGAAAAGACTTCAATTCTTGAGCTACAGCGTGAGCACATAGAAGAATTCATTAATTTCTGTATCAACCCACCTGAAGCTTGGATAGGTATAAAGAATGTCGCCAGGTTTAAAAAGTCGCCTGACGGGAGGATACCTAATAAAGACTGGCGCCCGTTTGTTGTTAACGTGTCAAAAGAAGAGTTCAAGCGAGGAAAAGAAGCAAATATTGGGGAATACTTTCCTTCTCAAGCTGCGATAAAAGCAACGTTTACAGCGATATCCTCATTTTATGACTATCTTCTGCAAGAGGGCGAAGTTTCATCTAATCCGGTCGCCTTAATACGACAAAAAAGTAAATTCATTAGCCGTGATCAACAAGCTCCAATTGTTCGCAGAATTAGTAATATTCAATGGGATTACGTCCTTGAAACGGCTGAGTTGCTAGCAGATCAAGATCCGGAAGAGCATGAACGCACACTGTTTATCATGAATGCGTTGTTTGCGATGTATCTCCGAATTTCAGAGCTAGTTGCCGATGAGCGCTCGACACCACTAATGTGCGACTTTGAGCGAGATCGAGACGGAAATTGGTGGTTTAAAGTTACAGGCAAAGGAAACAAAAACCGAAGAATTACAGTTTGCGATGACATGCTGAAATCTCTCAAGCGATATAGAGAGCATTTAAACCTAAGCCCGTTGCCTAGCATTAATGACAAGTCACCAATCTTGCCTAAATACAAGGGTTCTGGTGGCATTACTAGTACGCGTCATGTTCGCTTGATCGTTCAAAATTGTTTCGATGCTGCTCACAATAGAATGCTAAAAGATGGGCTCGAGCAGGATGCGGATGACCTTAGAATTGCTACAGTTCACTGGTTGAGACATACGGGAATTTCGGAAGACGTCAAACATCGTCCTCGCGAGCATGTACGAGATGACGCTGGTCACGCCAGCATGGCCACTACAGACAGATATATAGAGTCAGATCTACGTGAAAGACATGAATCCGGGCGCAATAAGCGAGTTAGAGAAATTTAATAATAGGTCCGGATAAAAAGATCTGTAATATTTCCTAGTAAAACAGATAGTTACAGCTCTAAATGTAAAATCTGCTCCCTATATTGTTGAGGAGCCTACCTTCATCTTTGTATATAGTTATGCGCATAATATATATTATGTTAAATACAATACTTGTCTGGTTAACAAGTCCTGGCATATGTTACTAGGACGACAATCGCTCTCGAAGCAACTAGATAATTATTAGCCCGGTAACAACTCGATTGGGTATCGAATTGTCTTTTTGTCTACCCCGGCTTTAGCGCCGAAATTTACAAGGCGTAAGCGGTTGCATATTTTCTTCTCTAAGGCCGGCTCGTTTAGCGTCGACTCGACAACGCTGCAGCTTGAAACAATCCCGGTCTCTTCTATTACAAGCTCTGGCGTTACTACGCCTTGCAAAGAAGGTTTCTTTCGCAGCGCACGATTGTAAATGCTATGTATTGAAGATTTATTTGCATCTATGGTTCGTCGGATATCTTCGGTAGAACGGTCAAGTGCTGTTCTTTGTGCGATGGTCTCTTCATGTTCAACAGCGTCAATCACCTCTTGTGCCTCGGCTACGGTTGTAACCGCACGAGTTTCAAGACTAATCTGCTTCGTCTCATTACTTAACGCCGCTTCCTGAACGCCCGCGCTCAGCGTTGTAGCTGAAGCATTTGCTGCAAGCTTGTCATTGACCTTTCGGGCAATTGGTTTGGCTGTCACGGTTTTTGGTGTATCGAGTTTCACGCTTTCAGCAAGAGTGCTTAGTTTTGAAAGCTGGCTACTCATGGCGAGTAATCCACTGTTTTGTGCTTTCTCTCGTGCCGCCTTAATCTCTTCAGGTTTGGCTTTGATCTTTGGTTTGGGTTTTTTCACGATTTTTGGCTCAGGCTTAGGTTTTGGTTTCTCTACAACCTTTGGCTCAGGCCGTTTTTCGGGCTCTACTTTTGTTTCCTTTTTCTTGATGATCTGTTTTGGTTTTTCTTTCTTCTTGACGAATTTAGCCAAGTTTGGAGGTAGCTTTTCTAATGCAGCTCTTTCAGGAGGCGGAAGGTCTTTCCAAGTAATGATGGCCGCCATCACGAAAAAAACAGGTAAAACAACCGCGCTAATACGCTTGATCCGCTGCTTTTCGCCCTGCTCTGGGCTCCAGGCCAAACTATTTCGATTAAACATCTACTTAGGCCTCCTGCTTTGTCTGACGGTTAACAGCGAGAGAAATACTCGCATAGCCCGCATCAACACAGGTGGTCATAATTTTCTTTAGCAACTCATATGGCAATTCTTTGTCGGCAATGATCGTAATCGGACGTCCGCTTTCAGCGACCGGAGCGTTTGAACGCGAAGCTTGATAGTCAAGCTCTGCTTTTAGCAATGGCTCTACTTCACCATTAAAAGATCGGATCTCATTGATTTTCACAATGGCACGCCCACTAATCAGTATATCGCTCTCGGTCACCGTCAAAGCTAGCGTCTCTTTTGGCATTTGCTCGGCACTGGAAACTGGAAGTTTGATCGCGTTATCTTGATTAATTACTTGAACATCAGAGGCCGAGTTAACCATCAAGAAGAACACAAGAATTGTAAAAATATCCATCAGTGAAACCAGGTTTAATTTACCTTGGTTTTTCCCTCTTCGCTGATGCCGTTTGATTCTTTTGGCTTTGGCGGACTCTTTCATGATTCCACCTTACTTGAGTTCGAGCTTGAGCTAGCAGATGCCTTCGCAACTTCGTCGTTGTTGGTGACAATCTCTGGTGCGTCAGCGATGGATATTTCTGGGAATAGTTCGCCATAAACAAGGTTTCCAGCGACCACGGTTGGGAACGCCCGCACGGAGTCCATTACGCTTACCAATGTTTGATATGACGTTTCTTTCTTAGCCATGATCGTAATGTCTTTCTTATCCGGAACCCTCGCTTTTAGCTCCTGCATGACCTTTCCCAGTAATGCAAAATCATATTCCTCTTTCAGGTTATCAATTTTTTTAATGATGCCACCTTTATTGTCCGACACAACGAGCTGGGATTCTAAGATGATGACCTGTAGCTGCAGCTCTTCCTGTTGTTCATTATCCAAGGCATTGGATTGCGGAAAATTCAAATCTAAGACAGCTGTGTGTGCGAAAATCATATTGATCAATAGAATCGGTACTAACACGATCATCAGGTTCATGAACGCGGTGATATCTAGATCAGCATCGTCGCGAGTCCGCTTATGTCTGCGCCTCATGGCAAATCCTCTAAAACTTAGTAATAGGCGTCGTCGTTAAGCGGCAGGCGCTGCGGCTGATTTTGGTTGGGGTGTTGCTGCGTGTTGTTGTGCTGCAGCGACAGGACGATCACTAATGACGTTCATCACCTTGATACCGGCCATTTCAAAGCTATCAACAATTTCATTGGTTTTTGCTTGAAGTACTGAATGAATAAGTAGCAGAGGAATCGCGGCCATTAAGCCGAACGCGGTTGTATTCATAGCAACGGAGATACTTTGTGAAAGCAACGACGCCTTTTGCGCAGGATCTGCTGATGCAACGGCAGTGAACGCCGCGATCAAGCCAATGATTGTACCCAATAGACCAAGCAACGTAGAGATGTTCGCTAACGTCGCTAGATATTGAGTGCGCTTTTCTAGTCGAGGCATCGTTTCGAGCAAGCCCTCTTCCATCGCGTACTCAATATCCTGTCGACCCTGTCGACGAGACAATCGCTGAAGTCCAGCACCAATCATCAAGCCCATTGGGCTTTTAGAGTTAGATGCGAATTTCAGCGCGCCGTTAAAGTCTTTTGAGCGGATCATTTTATAGAGCTGCTCAAAAACCTTTCGATTGCTGATTTTGGCGACGCTTAGGTAGGAGTAGCGTTCAATCGCAATAATCAAACCGACGACAAGTACGAGCGAGATGGGGTACATAAAAAAACCGCCATCTTGGAAGAAGCGGATAATGGTCTCGATCATTGGGTATTACTCCTAGCTAAAAGGTCAAATCTTTAGAATCGACCCCCTTCAAGGAGGTCGCACTGTACTATGTTAAAAATTGTAGAAAGACTTAAGACAAAATGTGGTTATATCCGGCAATCATTTGTTGCGATTTGTGTACATGGGGCGCTGGCCACATTTTTTTTGTGACGAATTTGGGGTATTTGCCTGGTGCTCAGCGCGGAGTCTGGGAAGTGTTAGGTGTTTCAAGGTGCGATTGAGAATGCTCGCTCGCTAAACCGGTCGCCTGCGAAACGAAACGCGCTGTCACTAAAGTGCTTTGTAAGATTCACGGCTGTCCATCGCTCGTTGAGTCTTGATTGGATTGTGCACCCAATCGAATTTCATCTGTCGCTTGCTTGAAGTGCTGATGGTATTTTATCAAGCGTTTGAACTCGGAGCGTTCCAGAGGTTGTAAAGCACGCGTTATAGCGAGACCAGCGGCTGGCGCATCCAAGGCGACGACTTCTGGGGCTTGCCAAGGAACCAAGTAAAGAATTGTTGGAGACTCTTGATTGCCCCTTATTCTCGTACCTTCGATAACGATGACATCATCTTCTGCTTGCGCAGCGCTAATATTCAACAGAACGGAACAAAAAAGCGTGCTCATGATGGCCCTTATAGGGTGGAGTTTGAAGTATGCGCGCATCACGGCTCCCCTATTCTGCGTTTTATATCAAAGATCCAATCTTTTAGTTTTGGATCCGGTACGGTTTCAAGTGCTTGTGCACGTTCATAAAGTTCCAGGGCCTCTTGGAGCCTGCCTCGATAAAGATCGAGGAGAATGGCAAGATTTCGTATCGCTGGGATGTAATCAGGGTTCACAGAGAGTGCTTGGCGGTAATACGACTCAGCGCCATCGAAATCCCCCTTCTCTCTAGCAATCAAACCAGCTAGCATCAGCGCCTGAGGCTCCTTGGGATCGATCTGCAGCGCCTCCAAGATGTACGCGCCGGCTTGATCATACTGTTCTGCTTGCAGGGCAATATGCGACAGGTTAATGCGCGCTGCTGTATTGTTTGGAAAGCGTTCTAAGAACGCTTCATAGCCCTGTTTCGCGTCGTCAATATCGCCATTTTTATGGATTTGAACGATAGCCGCGAACGCTTGTTGCGTTTTTACCTTCTCCGCCTCAATGTCTTGAACTTCAGCAACATCCGCTTCTTCCAAGAT
>NZ_LWFT01001027.1:0-747 GCF_001635105.1 Oleiphilus sp. HI0079 | reverse complement strand
CTGGCCATATCGAAAAAGTAGCGCAAACAGCATGGGCAGAAGAAGAAATATGGCGTAATCGATGTGTCCCGGGAAGTGGATGACATCGAATACAATAGCAATCACAAGCAGGCTGTAGGCGGCAGCGGCGATAAGAGCGACGAGGGAGTGCATGCCAAAATGTCGTTCTGGATAAAGCCATGACAGCAGGAAAGGGGTAAATGTGAGAACGCCCGCGCTATCGCCCATTAGCCACGTTACGAAAACATGATTGAACTGCGATGTGCTGATATGACCAAATAGCCAAAGTCCACCGACACCGAAAAGGGCGCTACATAAAGGGCCCAGCAAGGCGCCAAAGCCCAAAAAATATAACAGTGACTGATGGGATTTTAGGATGCGACTGGTTCCGGCGTAACGACGAATTAACTCAGCGGCAACAATTACGCATATAACGTCGCCGATGCCATTCATCGTTGCGGACGCAACGGCATTCAACGTGGCCTCAATCGAGTCGAAGGAAATATAAGCCCAGATATTTCCAAAAAACGCCCCAAAGAACACGCCGGGCCAGATAGATGGACCAAAGCGAAGCGCTAGCGCGAGCATCACTCCAGAAGGGATCCAAACGGGTGTCACATTTGAAGGTTCGATTGCGAATAGTTGGCCAAGCCGAGCACAAGCGATGTAAATGGCCGCAACAGCGATGACCTCCAGAATTCTTACATCTTTGAGCCAGCGTTGTTGCGCGAACTTCAGGCGCAGGCT
>NZ_LWFT01001026.1:0-901 GCF_001635105.1 Oleiphilus sp. HI0079 | reverse complement strand
ACCGGTCATAGCAAAAGCATTACGCAAGACTCCGCCGCTGTTCATGTACACGAAGGCCAAGCAGTGTACTGGGCCTTACTACAACACATATTGTTCAAAACACCGTATATTATTACCCGTCGTATCGATAATGCTTTCAAAGACAAATGGTTCTCAAACATAGCTTATCGAAAAGCCGCATGCATTGTGTGCGTCAGCCATGCCGTTGAGAGCGTTGTTAGAGCCCAGTTCCCTGACACAAGCACAAATGTTGTGAACGACTCACCCATAAGCTATCCCGTGGATGAAAACTTGCTGAGTTCACTTTGCAGTAAGTATCAAGATAAGTTCGTGGTCATTCAGGCAGCGAAACTCTACAAGCATAAGGGCTTTGATGTCACTATTTCAGCAGCCAAGCGCCTAGCGAAACATACCGACATCCATTTCTGCTTGCTCGGAGACGGTCCCGAACTTAAGGCGCTGCAAGAGCAAGCGAGTGGTCTGAAAAACGTGGAATTCCTTGGTCGCCAAAATGACATGGGCACATGGTTTGCACGCGCAGATGTTGTGGTGCTTCCCTCACACACAGAAGGAATGGGATCCGTATTGCTGGAGGCAACCCTGGCAGGTGTTCCGGTTATTGGAACACGTGCAGGCGGCATCCCCGACGCGATTCAACACGAGGTAAATGGTCTATTAATTGATGTGGGAGACGCAGAAGCACTGGCGCATGCGCTGCTTCGATTAGTCAGTGATGACCAACTAATACATGAAATAAGCGTTCGCGCCCCTGAATTTATCGAAGGCTTCAGTATCCAGCGGGCAGCTCAGCGCTACGAACACGTATACGAAAACCTATGAACACGCGCGTCTTAAAATCTGCTCTCAACGGCATGGCTGACGCACACAATGCATGCGGCTT
>NZ_LWFT01001025.1:0-919 GCF_001635105.1 Oleiphilus sp. HI0079 | reverse complement strand
GGACTACTTCGAGATGATCGATGCCTTCATCGGAAAAACATTGGGAAAAGAAGCGCAAAGTCGCTACAAAATCATTATTGATGATCCTGTTGCGGTCGCCAAGTATGTAAAAACACACTTAGAAGAAGTCAAAGCATACCGACGCAAACGCCGAGACGCCTTTTATTACAACTGGCTGTTAAAAATTGATCCAATCTTTCAGCAACCTTTCGAGCCGACCCATGAACTCATGGCTAGTCTAGACCTGAGCAAAGACCAAGAGCCCCATTGTCTCGCCGCCAATTTACGCCGAGCATTTTCGGGAATTGTTGCCGGTAACGTGAAGGCCAAAGGTGTTCAGCAAATAAAAGAAAAAGGCCCTTTCGAGATCAAAGGAGATGAACACATACTGGGGCCGATGGATACGCTGCTCCGCGCTTTCGTCGAGCAAGGGCGGATGAAGCTGCCGGGCTCTCAATATGAGCCTTGTTATACCATCGTGAAGTAGCTCAAGAAAAAGCCGAAACGTCGTGTTTCGGCTTTTTCACATTTTTAGCAACACAAAAAGAATTCTACTTAAGTGAGCTGTAGTACTCCGCTAAGTTTTCGATGTCCGCATCAGACAGCCCTGCTGCTTGCGCTTGCATGATCGCAGCCATACCACCAGTGCGTTGCTTCGCCTTGTAAGCCTTCAACGAAGAAACTAGATATTCCTTGTTCTGACCCGCCAAATTCGGATAGGTCTTAATCGCCGCCATACCATTCGCACCATGACATGCTGCGCAAACCGCAGACTTCGCTTTGCCTGCTGCCGCATCGCCTGCAATAGCAGTGCTGGCACCGAAAGCCATGCACATGGCAGATAATAGGATCGCTTTCTTCAACATCTTGTTTCTCCATTTTGATCAGAACTGGCGAAGACATGGCTCCGCCGCTTCAG
>NZ_LWFT01001024.1:0-880 GCF_001635105.1 Oleiphilus sp. HI0079 | reverse complement strand
TTTCTTCATCATTGTTAATAAAACAGAAAGACCCTCTTTGCTAATTGGGCAAGTTAGTAGGGTTGGCATTGCTATTGATTTTTGAGGTTAGTAACGTGAGAAGTAACTTGATCAATATGTTGAAGAGCTAAAGTTACCTAGGATCAGCTAGTTAGATTTGCAATGGGAGTCCGGCCCCGGGCACCATTTAATACTCCCATACACCACCATATCACCCCAGATCCAACTGTATTTCAATGACTTAGATATATTTCTTGTGTCATACGACTCTATATCGCCCCATATCAGCCCAGCTTTTTAGTTACGTCAGAAGTAACTTGAAATGATTTTGCGTACTTTTAGGGGCTATTTTGCGCAGAATGCGCAGGTCTACTTAGATTCGAAGTATCGCAGCCAGATCATTATCATGAAACTGATTGCTCGATTATCGATGCTGATGTTAACTTGATATCCCGTTCAGAAAACTTGGTCTTATCTTTCGAGTATCAAGTGATCTAAGTGGACAATGACGACTTAAGTAAATAAAAGGGACAATATGGGCTGGTCGGAAGAGGAAGTTAAAGGCGCTGTCGAAGCATACTTTAACCTTCTAGAAATACAAAGTAGCGGTGGAAGCGTAAACAAAGCGGAGATCTATCGTAATCTTGGTGAGAAGTTTGGTAGAAGTCCCAAAAGCTTTGAACGTAAGTTCCAGAATATCAGCGCAATCCTATATGAGCAGCACCTCCCATATTGTGACGGTCTCAAACCCTTTCATAATTACCAGCGCTTACTAAAACTAATAGTTCTAGATCACTTGGATCGCTCTCCAATACAGCAGTTGAACCGCATAAAATTCTATTCTCTAAGCTACAAGGCCTTGGCCCTATCAAGGTCAGTT
>NZ_LWFT01001023.1:0-1201 GCF_001635105.1 Oleiphilus sp. HI0079 | reverse complement strand
AATTTCTTAGCGAATGAGCGTCTTGGAGCGCTTAAGTCTGTTGCACGCAGTCCAGAACTCATCGAGCGCCTGATAACGAGCGCTGAGAATAACCATGATTTGCTGCGAGCGACATTTCCAGACTTGGTTGAATTCTATGTCGTATCCGCCGAGCAACTCCCGCAAGTCAGAACTCTATACCCAAATCTCGGATACGCAAGTGTCGATGCTATTCGTAAAGCTCAAACACTAGAAAATTTGAAGCTCGAAGCCTTCTATGATGGCTCTAAGTGGTTTTATCAGGCAGCACTTGCGGTTACTGATGAGCCCGCTGCCGTTATTTTGTTTTTATTTGACGATTCGGAAATAAAACGCGCTTTGCAGGGGCAGGCTAAAGCATTAGAAGGGAACATCGCTTTGTATAGTAGCTCAGCAGAAAATGCGGCGAAGGTTATGGAGTTTGGTTCGCCTGCGCATGGTGAGCAACTTTCTAAGCCTATTCATATCGGCTCTTGGCAGCTTCGTTATGCCACGACGGCTAATGGCTTAATCGCGGTTGATAGAACGTTCCTTTGGTCAATTCTCGCTGCAGCGGCCCTAATATCGCTAATTCTTGTTTATCTTATTTGTCGTCTGCGCTTAAACAAGATTCGTTCAGATGTGGTGCTTACATCAAGTTTGGTGTTGTCTGGTATCTCCGGTGAGAGAAAGTCATCTGTGCGCCTGGCTTTTGCAGAAACATCGTCGCTACTTGAGAATGCGAACAAAGCGCTTGCTGAACAGGAGCAAAAAGCGAAACCAGCCATGGCAGCCAAGCCGAACGCTTCAAACGCAGCCGAGTCGATGGGCGTTGTTGAGGCTCATGCTGAAGATAGCTCGGACGACGATTTGAATTTTGATGATCTGGACCTAGATGAGGAGTTAGGTTTGAACGAACCCGAAGTTGCTTTACCGCGTTCTGATGAACATGAGGGTGCAGAGATTGATGCATCGATTTTTAGAGCCTACGACATTCGCGGAATTGTTGATGAAACGCTGACGCTTGAAACGGTTGAGTTGATTGGCCGCTCTCTCGCTTCTGAAGCACTGTCTCAAGGGCAAAACACGCTTTGTGTTGGTTACGACGGGCGTCTTTCTAGTGAGGCGTATTGCCGCGCTATCTGTCAGGGCATCACAAGCACAGGCGCTGATGCGATTGTTGTGGGTCGTGTGCCGACGCCGG
>NZ_LWFT01001022.1:0-1007 GCF_001635105.1 Oleiphilus sp. HI0079 | reverse complement strand
TACTCGCGGCATTACTTTGTAAATAGGGTCTTACTTTTTATTTACAAGGAGGCACGCTCAACTATTCCAAGTTTTCTCTATGCCAAACAAAAAAGCCCAACTCAATGAGCTGGGCTTTTGACAGCAATGCTTCTCACTATCCCTCTGGGACAGCCTTGGCCTGATCTTTATTGTCATAAATGCGAATCGGATCAGAATCACCATCAATCACACTTTCATCAACAACAACCTTGCTAATACCGTCTTCTGAGGGTATGTGGTACATCGTATCCAGCAACACATTTTCTAGAATCGATCTCAAGCCACGAGCACCAGTTTTACGCTCCATTGACTTTCTGGCCACAGCGCGCAATGCATCTTCTCGAAAATCAACTTCAACACCTTCCATTTCAAAGAGCTGCTGATACTGTTTGGTGAGCGAGTTCTTAGGCTCAGTCAGAATCTGCATTAATGCATCTTCGTCTAACTCATTGAGCGTGGCTACAACAGGCAAACGACCAACAAACTCAGGTATTAAGCCATAACGAACCAAATCTTCTGTCTCAACGTCCTGCAGAGTCTCACCAACTGATTTCTCTGCCTCCTTGCTTTTCACTGTCGCACTAAATCCGATACTGCTCTTCTCAGACCGATCCTGAATGACTTTATCCAAGCCAGCAAAGGCTCCGCCACAAATAAACAAAATATTCGATGTATCTACCTGCAAGAACTCTTGCTGAGGGTGCTTGCGCCCTCCCTGGGGAGGAACAGACGCAACAGTACCTTCAATTAGCTTGAGCAAGGCCTGCTGAACACCTTCACCAGAAACATCACGCGTAATGGATGGATTGTCGGACTTACGCGAAATCTTGTCGATCTCATCTATGTAGACGATACCACGCTGCGCTTTATCAACGTCATAGTCGCATTTCTGGAGGAGCTTCTGAATGATATTCTCGACATCCTCACCTACATAACCCGCTTCCGTAAGCGTCGTTGCATCAGCAATCGTAAATGGAACATTAAGG
>NZ_LWFT01001021.1:0-677 GCF_001635105.1 Oleiphilus sp. HI0079 | reverse complement strand
CCGCATGCAATCATCAGAGATGGTGCATCATTGCTCAGCGCGGATGCATTCACTCGAGAGTTAAGAGTCATGTCGGAGAAAGGGTTCGCAACGATCGTTTTGATGCCAACCTTCTCTTGGACCATATCAGACAACTCAGGAACTGATGCCACACCACCAGCAAGTACAACGTAGTCAACCTCGTTGTACTGACTAGAACCAAAGAAAAATTGTAGGGAACGAGCAACTTGCTGCACGACCGCCTCTTTAAACGGATCGAGCACTTCTCTCTCGTAATCGTCCGGAAGCCCGCCCTGTTTTTTAGCAAGACCTGCCTCCTCGAAGGAAAGACCATAACGACGCTGAATTTCTTCAGTGAGCTGTCGCCCGCCAAACAACTGTTCACGCGTGTAGACGGTGGTGTTATCCGCTAACACACTCAGCGTTGTCATTGTTGAACCAATGTCAACAATAGCGACAGTGCGCTCTTCGGCCGACTCATCCATTTGGCGAGCAATCAAATCAAAAGCGCGCTCTACAGCATGCGCCTCGATATCTACAATTTTGCTCGTAAGCCCGCCTATCTCCAGAGCATCTTCACGAAGTTCAACATTCTCTTTCCGGCACGCGGCTAACAGAACATCAACCTGATCAGCACTATCCTCAGATGGCCCGAGCACCTCAAAGTCGATTGCAAC
>NZ_LWFT01001020.1:0-948 GCF_001635105.1 Oleiphilus sp. HI0079 | reverse complement strand
GACGAAAAATATCTGCGCGAAATCCCTGTCGAGTTGATTCAGCGCGGTAAATATCAACCGCGCCGCGACATGGATCAACAGGCGTTAGAAGAGCTTGCTGAGTCTATTCGTCAACAAGGTATTATGCAGCCAATCGTTGTGCGCCCAATTTCAGAAAGTAAGTATGAAATTATTGCCGGTGAGCGTCGATGGCGCGCATCTCAGTTAGCACAACTTGATCGCGTGCCTGCAATCGTGCGTGATGTTCCTGATGAAGCGGCTGTTGCAATGGCCTTGATCGAGAACATTCAACGAGAAAATCTCAATGCAATGGAAGAGGCATTTGCGCTTCAAAGACTTCAGGATGAATTTGAGCTGACACAAGGTGAAGTTGCAGAAGCAATCGGTAAGTCACGCTCTACTGTGACCAACCTGCTTCGATTGATGAACTTGCATGATGATGTAAAACTGATGCTGGAACATGGTGATCTAGAAATGGGACATGGTCGAGCGTTGCTTGGTTTACCCAGTGAGGATCAATTGGCAGCAGCAAATCAGGTCAACTCTAAGTCAATGTCAGTTCGGCAGACAGAGGCGTTCGTTCGAAAGTTATTGGAAAGCCCTCAACCCAAAAGAAAGGCTTCTCCCGCAAAAGATCCCAATGTAAAGCAACTAGAAGAAGAGCTATCTGAAAAGCTAGGTGCACGCATCGAAATCAGTCAGGGTTCTCGTGGCAAGGGCAGGCTAGTAATTAGTTATAACTCTCTTGACGAGCTTGACGGAATTTTGTCGCATATCAAGTAATAAGAACAAGTGTTTGCGCGACAAAGCTAAAACTAATCCTAAAAGTGGTATTTTTTACGATTGACCAATAAATAAGCAGACTCTAGTGTTGAATGGGTTATGCATTTGCCCTACAATTGCCGCGCCTTAATATAGTGCGTAACCGAACTATTTTGGACGAGTTAG
>NZ_LWFT01001019.1:0-725 GCF_001635105.1 Oleiphilus sp. HI0079 | reverse complement strand
TATAGTCTTAAAAACTCGTTGCTGTAGAGGGCATAGCGCTGGTCTTTTGCTTCTAGTGTCTAGGCCGAAGGCGCCACACTTTGTCGGCTGAGCGTGGATATAGAGAGCATTTGACAGGGGAGGGGGAGAGCGTCATAGATCAACGAGCACCAGGGTATGGTGCTCGTCGGCAAATGAACGGGCTGTAGCTATGTCTTGAAGCGAGATTTGATTGATTCCAACTGTTTCGCGTTGTGGTCGAGATCGCCAATCATTTGCTTGCTGCTACCAATCTGTGTGTTCATGTCGGACGCAGAGTGCACGATTTCACTGAGATTTTGGCTGATTTCGGCGGTAACGGTGCTTTGCTCATTTGCGGAGGTTGAAATGAATTGGTTCATCTCGTTTATTTGGTTTATCGCCTGTTCGACCTGCTCAATTAACTCCAAGCTGTTATGCGTGTTATCAACGCAAGTTTTCACTAAGCCCTGACTTGCTTGAATCGCGGTTACAGCCGTACTACTGCCTTTTTGCAGACTTTCAATCATGTTATTGATTTGTTCCGTCGCTTGTTGGGTGCGCATTGCAAGAGAACGGACTTCGTCTGCGACAACTGCAAAGCCGCGGCCTTGTTCGCCTGCTCGAGCCGCTTCGATGGCTGCGTTTAACGCAAGCAGATTGGTTTGCTCTGCAATTCCTCGGATGACATTCAGTAGCGAGCCAATTTCGGTTGTTTCTTCATCCAG
>NZ_LWFT01001018.1:0-524 GCF_001635105.1 Oleiphilus sp. HI0079 | reverse complement strand
AATCGCTATCAGGCACGATGGGACCTGATGAAAAGCCTAGATGATGCACCGCTTTGGTCTGAGCGGATTGGGAACGGTGAGACTGATGAGCATTTGTCTGTTAAAGAGGATGTACAGTTTACAGCGCCAGATCAGTGGCAAAATATGCAGGAAGACTATCAATCTACGGGCTTAAGCCTGGACGGGCATCCCGTTGCTTTGCTGCGCAAAGCTGGCGCGTTGGAGAATGATGTGATGGCTAATGCCTTATGGCAACAGCCACATAAATCTTTGGTTTCTGTGTCGGGACTCGTGACCGGAAAGCAAAGTCCTGGTACCGCCGCAGGCGTCAGCTTTTATACTCTCGAAGACGAGACAGGCAATATCAATGTCGTCATATGGCGCGCAACGGCCAGAGCGCAAAAGTTACCTTATTTAAGAGCGCAGTTGTTAAGGGTTGTTGGAATCTTGGAGCAAGAGGCTGGCGTGATTCATGTTATTGCCGGACGACTAGAGGATCTAACGCCTCAACTTGATGGATTGCG
>NZ_LWFT01001017.1:0-3873 GCF_001635105.1 Oleiphilus sp. HI0079 | reverse complement strand
GGAGACAGGGAGTCCAGCAGGACCAACTGCCACGCACCAAGCTTTAAGACTTTATCAAGCTCCGCACTTTCTCCTATCACCTGAGACATATTCTGGCGGTGATCATGGTTTCCGGGAAACCAGCGAATTGGGCACTCAAATTCAGCGAGCTCATCTTTCATTGTCTGATACGCAGCGATGGAACCATCCTGCGAAATATCGCCCGTCACCAAAATGCAATCCGGCGCGATCCCTTCGGCTTTAACCTCGTTAAGCACAGCAATCAGACTTTCGTAGGTATTCATTCCCAACAAGTCTTTGCTGCGATCTTCATTGAGATGGCAGTCCGTTATGTGCAGCACCTTAACTGCACTTCCCTTCTCTTGCATTTGTCGTCGGCTCTAAGTGTTTTGCAGACCACGGATAGTCGCGGATTGCATTATTTTACAATTTATTCTTCTAGTAATAATGGTTCAGGTATGCGAATCGGTCAAAATTGTTATTAGTGTCGCGTTAGCTAGCTCACAAATCTAGGGCAATTTCCCGCCAAACACCGTTCTATCTATGCAACATTTTCCGGCAATACTCGCTTCAAGATGGCTTAACGGAATAATATTCTCTAAGTGAGCGATTGTCTTATGGGCAATTCACAGTTTATCGGGGCTAAAGGGGTGCGTATCACAAATCCCAAATCTGAGGCAAAATCCCAGCCATTCGGCAAGAAAGCGATTCAACTGAACCTTTTCATCTGGGTGATGCATAAACTTGTTCGGATAGTCGTTTCTACCCTCAAGAGGGCGATGCCCACGACTACTAATGACTTCCGCGACGCCCGCATCGTGATACATGCGTACCGTCAGCACCGGATTATTCAACCACTGCCCTGCGGTGGATGTTTGCTGCAACAATATAGTATCGGTGTACTTTGAGCTCTCGATATTCTTAGCGTTTACAGTGCCGATATAATGCGCGCCATTGTAAAGCAGGATATTTAACTCATCATCTTCGCCAACAAGATGCAGCAGTTTCATGATTCTTCGATAGTTACTCTCAAAAAGAGCACCAAGTTGGACAATATCGGGCACGTATTTTTTACGGCGCATGTTTTGACTGGATTTATTGGTCAAAATCGCCACTCCAAACATCATCAACTCGCGTTTTATTGAGCAGCAACCACTGAATAGCAATAATAGCGGGCGAGTTATCAATTTCGCCACGACTTAGCATGGAGACGGCTTCGGGGAGATCAAGTACATGCACCTTAATGTCTTCCCCTTCTTCGGCCAGCCCGTGGACACCACCTAGGGCCCGCGCATCAACCAGCCCCAGAAAGAGATGAATACGTTCAGTGGAACCACCGGGAGACGGAAAAAAATCATATATGGGCATCAGATCTAGTATGTGCGCATCCGCTTCTTCTACTGCCTCGCGACACGCTACCTCTTCTGGCGCTTCGCCCTGTTCGTTAATGCCGGCCACCAACTCCAACATCCACGGCGAATCGCTGTGCAACAAACCTCCTGCCCTAAATTGCTCAACGAGCACTAGCGCCTGCAGAGAGGGGTCGTACAACAAAACACACGTTGCATCACCTCGAACAAACACTTCTCGCGACAGCGTAGGGCTCTGTGATCCATCAAACCGAGTGTGCTGAAAATGATAACGCACAAGCTTGAAAAAGCCTGAAAAACACACCTCCTCGTTCACCAACTGCCAATCATCATGCGAGTAGGTTTTCATAACGCTCCGGTATACAAAAGATTTTGGAACATGCCTTTCCAACGCGCGCCCACTTATTCGAAGCCGCAGTGTAGAGTTATGGATATTTATTGTCCATAATGGCGCTACTGTCGAAACACGACATAGATGCCAAAAGCACCTAGCCAACAGCACCTATACAGAAATGAGGAACTCGAGTAGTAATGAACACTTTCGCAAAACTAGTCCTGAGCACAGGGATCGCCTGCTCTATTGGTACGAACATAGCTTACGCAGATACCTATGATCTGGCGCAAATGTACCAAAGCGCAATTAGTTACGATGCAGACATTGCTGCGGCGGAGTCCGCTTACAAGGCCGAGCAGGAACAAGAAAACAGTGCCTTAGCTAGCCTATTGCCGCAGCTCGATGCAACGGCAAGCAAAGGCTTCACTGACCGCGAAGTAAAGGAAGGCTCTGGCACTTCCGACTCATACGAAACAACGGCATACGGCGTCACCCTAACCCAGCCTCTTTTGAGCATGCCTAGCTGGTACACTTTGTCCGCTGCGGAGTTCGGCTCTGCACGAGCTGAAGCAGAGTACCTCGCTGCACAGCAAGACCTTATTTTAAAAGTGGCAGAAGCGTATTTTGACGTTCTTCGTTCAGAGGTAGATCTGACAGCGAGCCGCGCGCTTGAAATTGCCGTAAAGCGTCAGTATGAACAAGCCAAAGAACAGTTCGATGTTGGACTAATCGCGATCACCGATGTGCATGAAGCGAAAGCCTCTTACGACTCATCGCAAACCACCAGAATTCGAGTCGAGGGCGCACTGACGATTGCACGCGAGACTCTTTCGCGCATCACAGGCCAGTACGCAACGAACCTCAAAAGCTTATCGGAAGAGTACCCGATAAGCATCGATCCAACCGAGAAAATCGATTCTTGGGTTGCCAGCTCTCTTGAAAACAACCTTTCGGTGATCGCCGCACAGTTTGGCGTTAAAGCCTTTGAAGCGGATTATAAATCGAAGCGCTCGGGCCACTACCCGACGCTTACTCTAACTGCAGGACTCAATGATACCTCTCTTGATAACTATAAGCAGGGGCTGCCTCCCGCCAACGGTGCTTTGGGAACGGAAGAAAGCAATATCGCCCTAAACTTTAACCTGCCTCTCTATTCTGGCGGCGCAACACAAGCAGCCTCTAAGCGCTCAAGATTCTTAGCCGAGCAAGCACGCCATCAACTTACCTCAGCGCAACGTTCCGCAGAAATACAAACTCGTTCAGAGTTCATCAATCTAAGAACGAACGTACAAACCGTAGAGTCATTGCAACAAAACATTGTCTCTCGTGAAAGTGCGTTAGAGGCAACACGAGAGGGATACAACGTAGGGACTCGAAACATTGTTGAGGTGCTGGATGCAGAGCGAAACTACTTTACCGCATTGCGTGATCACGCGAGTGCGCGCTTCGACTTCGTTATCAGCGGTTTAAAATTGAAACAGGCGGCTGGTACGCTCACAGAAGAAGACGTCTTAGCAATTAACAACTATCTCATCGAGGCATCTAACTAAAGCAGAGCTTTACCACTTTAGACTTTTTGTTAATTGAAAAAAGGAGCGATCGCGTCAACCACACGACCGGTCGCACCTTTTCCTCTCTCAACAACGGCATACGCTTTTTCACCCTTCGCTCTCGCAATATCAGGGCATTCAATCAAGCTTCTTAACGCTTCAAATAGCTCGTTCTCATCGGCAACGGTTTGCAGCGCTCCACTATCCATAAATTCCTGGCAGATCATTTGAAAGTTAAAGTAATGCGGACCTATCAGCATGGCCTTGCCTAACGCGCCCGGCTCAATCGGGTTATGCCCACCCACCTCAGCGAGCGAACCGCCTATAAACACCAAGTCACTCGCCGCATAAAAGCGCATTAATTGGCCCATCGCATCCAGAACATAGACATCGTCTTTTGCGCCAATCAAGGGAGACGAACTGAATCGGCTGGTTTGGAATCCCGCCTCAGATGCCTGATCGTATGCAGACTCGAAACGCTCAGGATGCCGTGGAACCAAAATCAACGTTAAGGAAGGAAAATGCTGCTTGAGCTGACGGTGTACTGAAAGCACTTTCGCATCTTCACCCTCGTGCGTGCTCGCCGCAATCCAGATTGTTGTGTCATCAGGCACATTTT
>NZ_LWFT01001016.1:0-867 GCF_001635105.1 Oleiphilus sp. HI0079 | reverse complement strand
TCGCGAATTTCAGCTAGCATCAAAACAGACAAAGGATAATAAATCATCGGTTTGTCATAGACAGGTAAAAGCTGTTTGGAGACCCCCATCGTAATCGGATGGAGCCTAGTTCCCGAACCACCGGCCAAAATAATGCCCTTCATCATTGCTCCTTGTCGCTGATGCCTAGTCGCTGATGCCTAGTCGTTCTCGATTGTAAGACCCATCAAGCACGCGCTGCCACCACTCTTGGTTTTCCAAAAACCACTCAACCGTTTTTCTCAAGCCAGTTTCAAAGCTTTCCTTTGGTTGCCACCCAAGATCAGACTGAATCTTTGACGAATCAATCGCATAGCGAAGATCGTGCCCTGGCCGGTCGTCAACAAATTGAATCAAATCGACGTATCGTTCAACGCCGACAGGAAGGCAAGGTCTGAGCTCTTCTAGAATGGAACAAATACCTTTTACAACATCGATGTTTCGAACTTCGTTGTTACCACCGATATTGTATGTTTCGCCCACCTTCCCCTCTTCGATAACGCGAACAAGGGCTCGAGCATGATCTTCAACATAAAGCCAGTCGCGAATTTGAAGTCCATTGCCATAGACAGGCAACGGCCTTCCCTCAAGCGCATTCAAAATCATCAACGGAATAAGCTTTTCAGGGAAGTGATACGGCCCATAATTGTTGGAACAGTTGGTGACAATTGCTGGCAAGCCGTATGTCCGGCTCCAAGCCCTCACTAAGTGGTCACTAGACGCTTTCGTAGCCGCGTACGGACTACTGGGTTTATAAGAGGTCGATTCAGTAAATAGTGAGCCATCGTCTTCGAGATCACCATAAACCTCATCCGTCGAGATATGATGAAAGCGAAACGCGCTTTGCTG
>NZ_LWFT01001015.1:0-623 GCF_001635105.1 Oleiphilus sp. HI0079 | reverse complement strand
TTTGATGTTGCCAAGCGGCGTATCAAGCAACGTGCTTTGTTGATTGCGGCGGTTATTCTTCTTGTATTTGTTGCGATCACTTCGCTTATCTGGGTGGGTGGCAGCGATATGCTGGCTGGTGAGATAAGTGGTGGTGAGCTAGCGGCGTTTATCTTTTATGCCGTAATGATGGCGGGTTCTGTGGCGACCATTTCTGAGGTCTATGGTGAGTTGCAGCGCGCAGTGGGTGCGACTGAGCGTTTGCTTGAGTTGCTCGCTGTTGAAGCAGAGATTCCGTATCGCGCTGAAAACGGAGAACCCAAGGCGGATCGAGTGAGCAGCGAAGCGATTGCTTTACATGATGTCTCGTTTTGTTATCCCTCACGCCCGCAGGTTAAAGCATTGGATACTATATCGCTGACGATTAGGGAAGGTGAGCGTATTGCCTTGGTTGGTCCATCCGGGGCAGGGAAATCAACGGTGTTTGAATTGCTTCAGCGGTTTTATGATCCTGCACAAGGGTGTATTGAGGTATTTGGAAATGACACTCGTCAGCTTTCGACGATGATCTTGCGTCAACATCTGGCTATTGTTCCTCAGAACCCCGTCATGTTTTCTGCAGATGTTGCGTATAACATTGCCTA
>NZ_LWFT01001014.1:0-852 GCF_001635105.1 Oleiphilus sp. HI0079 | reverse complement strand
CATGAATGTATTTACCTAAACGGCTAGCTATGGGCACCGGACTTCTCTCTACGAAAATGAACACGTTCAACAACAGCACCCGGTTAGCATCTACATTGCAAACCGGAGTACCTTTCATTGAAGTGTAATCGAAGCTCAGCACCCTGCCTGTCTTACGTCACAAACCGCCGTTTCAATTCTTAGTAGAAGTGTAACGAAGTGTTGTCAGGAGACCTGCAAAGCAATCCCAACCCTTAAGCCTCACATCACCATTTCACGACGAGTAAAGCGCTTTAGAAAAGCTACGCCCACTCTAACCGGTGTTGCGAATTCCAGCCGCGATACCGGCCATGGTCACTTTCAGTGCCATCTCGACCTGCTCGCGTTCTTTCTCAGATACACCCTCAGAAGCGCGCTCGCGCTTCAGCAATTCAGCCTGCAAATAATGCAATGGGTTTGTGTACGTTGCCCTAACCTTGAGTGACTCGCCAAAAGCAGGGTTACTTTCCATCAACGTACTTTGCTCCTTGAGCTGGTTAATCACTTTAACCATGTCACGAAAACGATCGCGCAAACTCACGCCAAGCGGCCGTAGGCGATCAGATACCAGCATTTGATCATAGTATCGGGCAATACGCGGGTCCCCTTTGATCAAAACCATTTCGAGCATATCTATCTGGGTTGCGAAGAACGGCCAGTCACGGATCATTTCCTGAACGAGCGCTTT
Organism: Oleiphilus sp. HI0079; assembly: GCF_001635105.1. Lineage (NCBI taxonomy): Bacteria > Pseudomonadati > Pseudomonadota > Gammaproteobacteria > Oceanospirillales > Oleiphilaceae > Oleiphilus > Oleiphilus sp. HI0079. Next base: position 146 of record NZ_LWFT01001014.1, on the reverse strand, counting down.
GTCTTTGGCGTCAATGACTGTGCCGAGTGCTTCATCACTACCAAGCCATGCTGGCAGCATGAGACGAATTTGCATCCAGGCGAAAATCCATGGTATCGCTCGCAGCGTTTCAACGCCTCCGCCCTGCTTTCTGCGCGCAGGCCTGC
>NZ_LWFT01001013.1:0-735 GCF_001635105.1 Oleiphilus sp. HI0079 | reverse complement strand
AGAAAGAAACGTTTTGTCAGTTAACGCAAGCGACTAAAAGTCGAACTCGATGCGGGCAATCAATTGATTAGAAGGAAGCTGCGCTTTCAATTGCGCGTACGTTTTCCCGGTCTTTGGCTCTTGCCGGTCACCAAGAAGGTCGGCCATAGGAAGCAAGACGAAAGCGTTATAGAACAATTCTGGCCTAGGTAGGATAACGCCCTCCAGTTCTCCGACAAAATCATCGTAAGTGACGACATCAATGTCGAGACTTCTTGATGAAAACTTAGGGCCACCACGTACACGCCCATGTTGATCTTCAATGTCCTTCAAGATCGCATTCACTTCTGTGATGGAAAACGGGGTCTCAACACGCACAACGAAATTATAAAATGGGTCCCCATCAAATCCGACCGCCTCACTTTCGTAAACCGGTGAGAGCGTCAACTGTCCAAAAGCTTCCCGCAAACCAAATACAGCGGATCTGCTGTTTTGTTCACGATTAATATTGCTACCGACGCTTAAGAAGACTTCCACTCGTTAAACCCTTGAACGCTGAATCACAATACCGACACTTTTCGCTTCAGGTACCGCGCCAGGTTTCGCCAGTTTTAACTCAATCTGATCTACAGGAAAAGCGCTAAAGATGTGCGCTGTGATTTCATCGGCAAGATGTTCAAGTAAATCATGATGCTTACTCGTGACAATCGCTATAATGGCATTCGCCACTTCTGCATAGCTGACAGTGTCGTTGAT
>NZ_LWFT01001012.1:0-936 GCF_001635105.1 Oleiphilus sp. HI0079 | reverse complement strand
GATTTCAACACCGGCCTTCTCAAGCATAATTGAGGCCGAGCAGTATTTTGTTGCAGATAGTTCAACGGCGCGTTTGACGAGCGAATCCTTGAGTTTCTTGCCTGTCACTACAAAGTGGATATCAATCTTGGTGAACACGCTGGGAACCTCATCGGCTCGTTCAGCGTTGATTTGCGCAACGCAGTCGCTTACATCTTGCCTGGATTTCTTCAAAATGCTCATTACATCGAAGCTTGTGCAACCGCCAAGCCCTAGAAGCATCATTTCCATTGGTCTAGGGCCTTGGTTTTGACCTCCGTGATCAGGTGGTCCGTCCATAGTAATTTCATGGCCTGAGCCTGAGGTAGCAACAAACTTGGCTTCGCCACCCCAACGAATTTCGGCTTTCATAAATCTACCTGTGTTTCATTGAATGTGCCGCGAGATTAACACAAAAGACAATCGCCGTTTAAAAAATGTGTATTTGATTAATTGGTCTATACTTTTAGATATCAATAAGTTGCTGAGCACTATTAGTTCCGTTCGTTTGACGGATACAGTGATTTGGCAGAGTATAAAAAAGCGAGTCAGCGAGTTGTTAGTTGCTTGCATGTGTGCATAAAAAGGTGTGTTAAATGTCCACGATCTTGAAACCAGTAGAAAGTAAAACCAAACACTTAGATTTCTTTTTGAGTCAGTGTCACCGCCGCAAGTATCCCAGCAAAAGCACTATTATTTATGCCGGTGATAAAAGCGACTCTCTGTTCTACATTATCAAAGGCTCCGTGACTGTCATCATCGAGGATGACGATGGGCGAGAGATGATCATGGCGTATCTAAATACGGGTGATTTCTTTGGTGAAATGGGCTTGTTCGACAATATGGACTCGCGGAGTGCTTGGGTTAAAGCAAAGTCTGAATGTGAAGTAGCTGAAATTAGCTATTCTAAATTCCGAG
>NZ_LWFT01001011.1:0-878 GCF_001635105.1 Oleiphilus sp. HI0079 | reverse complement strand
ACAACAGGCGTCTCTACTTTTGCAGAATCTTCCGAGTCGAAAAACTCCATCAGAGACATAGGGAGGCCAGACAGCACTTTTTTAAGTGAACTTACACTTGGGCTAACACTGTTCTTTTCAATCATGGAAATGGTGGAGTTTGTAACCCCGGCTCTTTTCGCAAGCTCTCTTTGAGATATGCCTGTTTTTTTGCGCACTTCGCGCAATCTCTGACCTACATCCATAGCTACTTCCGTGCTTAATTATGGTTTATGGTCGTGCATTATCCCACACGCTCGCTTAATATATCAAACAGTTGATTCTGTATTTAAGGTATTAGTCATGCTCAACCCTTCCACACACTCCCGTACCTATCCACCCTCTTATTATGAAGCAAGTCTGACTGACAAAGAGGGCTTCCCACAAGCAAAGGGGGCGCTTTCTACTCAGGTTTGTATTATCGGGGGCGGTTTCAGTGGCGCAAGCACTGCTTTGGAATTGAGAGAGCGCGGTATCAATGTCATTTTGGTCGAAGCGTATCGCATTGGATGGGGCGCCTCAGGACGCAATGGCGGGCAGTTAATCCGCGGCATTGGTCACGGCCTAGATCAATTCAAGAATCAAATCGGCACCGAGGGCATCAAAGCGATTGATGACATGGGCTTTGAAGCAGTCGATATTGTGAAGCAGCGAGTTGAGAAATACGCAATCGATTGCGATCTTAAATGGGGCTATTGCGACCTTGCCACTAAACCTCGACACCTCAAAGATTTTATTGAAGACAAAGAGTGGCTCGACTCGATTAACTACCCGCACAAAACTCGTCTCATTAGCAAAGACGAAATGCATCAGGTCGTCGGCTCAGACCAGTACATTGGTGGCCTTATTGATATGGGTAG
>NZ_LWFT01001010.1:0-881 GCF_001635105.1 Oleiphilus sp. HI0079 | reverse complement strand
GGTACTGGGTGGGCTGGCTTTCAATTGACCAATGATCTTAATTATCTTGCAACCGATGGTTTTAATACGAGTGGCTTTGAGCGTGTTGATGGTCAGTTTAGTGCGACTCGTAAATGGGATGGATGGCGCTATAAAGGGGCCGTTGATTATGCGCTGTCGCCAACAGGACGTTTGGCCGGATTATCATTTGGTGCCTCGCATAAGTTTGGGGGTGACATGAGCTACACCGGCAGTATTGCGCATAGGTTCGAAGGTAAAGATATTTTGAGTAGTGATCACACCTTGAGTAAAAGCTTTGGAGAGTTCTCTGTATCTGGAACAACAGGGTTTAATAGTCGCGGGTTGCAGTATGTTGGTGTGACGTTGACGAGCTCTCTGAACTACAACGACAAAGATCAAAACTATGCGTTTGCTGAAGGTAGTGCTCTAAATAGCGCCACCTTGAATGCGAGAGTGTTTATAGACGAAAACAGTAATGGGCTGTATGACGAGGGCGAAGAAGGGGTATCTGACATCCGCTTTAAGGGTAAGAGTCGCTGGCGCAAATATCAAACGGACGAAAACGGCCAGATAGTTGTTGGTGGGCTTGAAAATCTTGTAATGGAAAAATTTGAAGTAGACGAAAAGACAATTGAAGACCCCTTTATAAAACCTGCTGCGGCTCCGGTTTTCGTCTACACGCATGCCGGAGCATATGTCTCTGCGGATATCCCGCTGGCGATGACGTTTGAGCTAGAGGGCTCTGCGTACGTTGAGCGTGAAGATGGTTTGAGTCCATTAAATAAAGTTCGGGTAGTGCTTGAGGATGAGGGCGGTAATACCGTTGATATTGTTCGTGTCGAGTACGACGGTGTTTACTTGTTCACCGGACTGGTTCCCGG
>NZ_LWFT01001009.1:0-858 GCF_001635105.1 Oleiphilus sp. HI0079 | reverse complement strand
CTCCAGCCTGTTTTCTTTAGTACCTTCTCCATAGCACCACAAGGAGCGTGCGTGAATTTCGCAGGCGCTTCCGCATGCGATGCGGTCGCACGAATGACTGCCAGAGGGCTAAGGCCTTTCTCTTTTGCGACCTTGCCAGAGCAAAGAACAACCGCTGCCGCGCCGTCAGAGATGGCTGAAGAGTTGGCGGCTGTAACAACACCGTCTTTATCGAAAGCAGGGCGTAGTGAAGGAATCTTCTCAGGACGAGCTTGTCCAGGAAGCTCATCTTTATCAAAGATGACTTCACCTTTGCGTGATTTAACGCTGAATGGCGTGATCTCTTCTTTAAACCAGCCTTCATTGGTTGCTGCTTGGGCTCGCTCAAGAGAGCGTAAGGTGTACTCGTCCATCGCTTCTCGTGTAAGACCGTCTTCCTGACTGTTTTCGTCAGCAAACTTGCCCATCAACTTACCGGTGTATTTGTCTTCCAGGCCATCCCAGAACATATGGTCTAGCAATTCGCCATGCCCGAGGCGATAGCCCGTGCGTGCTTTCGGAACGATGTAAGGCGCAAGCGACATATTTTCCTGGCCACCAGCCACCATTAGTTCGCAGGATTCCGCTTTGATAGCATCAAACGCCTGCATGACGGCTTTCATACCAGAGCCACACATTTTGTTGATTGTGGTGGTCGGAACGCTTTCTGGAATGCCAGCACCTAGAGATGCCTGACGCGCCGGAGCCTGCCCTACGCCAGCAGGTAAAACATGACCCATGATGACTTCATCAATGTCTCCTACTGCGATGCCAGCTTGCTCAATGCTNGCTTTGATCGCGGCGGCACCCAGTTCAGGAGCTGGAACAGTGCTCAGGCTT
>NZ_LWFT01001008.1:0-1014 GCF_001635105.1 Oleiphilus sp. HI0079 | reverse complement strand
AAACTAACAGGAACATCGGTTTTAAACGGTATGCCTGTCAGGGTCGAAGTGTTGAAAACACCGCCACGTAAAGCGGCCTCACGAGCTGCAAAACCAAAAGCGGCAGCGGCAAAGAAAACCAGAGCTCGCAAAGCCAAGGTTGCATCATAGGCGCAGCAGATGTGCCTAAAAAGCAAATCACAAACAAACCATAAAAGTAGTAAACACTATGGTGATACCGCATGAGTCGGTGAGCTCCGAAGCGCTCGAAGGCCTGTTAAAAGAATATTGTCATCGCGCTTGGGGGCTGAATGATACCGAATCCCCAGAGGCAGAGCGCATCGCTTTTGCTCAAAAGGCGCTTAATAACGGTGAACTGGTGCTTTGGTACAGTGAGTATGAAGAAAGTGCTTATCTGTTAGCAGCGAATGAACTGCCCGACCTTAACACTCCGCCACAACAGCACGAGTAAGACGGTATGTCTCAATTCATTGTTGGGCAAGAAGAGCTTTTAAAACGCGCGGGCAAGGCGGGTTACCAGCGTGGCATTGCCGCTTATCAAAGTAATCGCATCGAGAAGTATCATCGAAAAGGCAACTTCGTCACTGCAGTGGTTGATGGCTTTGATGTTGAGTTAAAGCATGTCGGGAACATCGTTGATGGGCATTGTTCGTGTCCAGAGTCCGATGGTTTTGACTTTTGCCATCACTGTGTAGAGCTGGTTTTACATGGCAATCACTTGTCTCAGCAGTTGCTCTCGTTGTCGAAGGGGCCTGAAAAATCCCGAATTTTTGCCTACCTACTTGGCTTAGATAAACAGGTGATGGCCAAGCATATGCTTGATCTTCTTGAGCAGATGCCCGAGCAGTTTGAGCGCTTTTCGTTGAAGGCGACCTTGTCGAATGAGCAGATCGACTTCGTAAAGCTAAAAGCGCGAGTCACAGAGTTAACGCGGATTGATGACAAGAGGAATCTGTTTAGTCAGCGGCAAGTAAAAGTCTTTTTTTCTCGCATTAATCAATTATTTGCCGAGTT
>NZ_LWFT01001007.1:0-633 GCF_001635105.1 Oleiphilus sp. HI0079 | reverse complement strand
GCGTCACCGTCTCTGATAACTCGAAATGCCCCGCCCTAGAGCGCCGTAACATAGAGACGTGAGCACCACACCCTAGCTCAAGACCAATATCTTCAACCAAAGAACGGATATACGTGCCCTTGGAGCACTCAACATACAAAGACAAAGTGTCTCTGGTCACGTCATCAAGGCGGAGTGTTGGCACGTTAATCGGCCTTGCTTCTCTTTCTACCGTTATCCCTTTTCTAGCCCACTCATAGAGTGGGCGCCCCTGATGCTTTAGTGCGGAATACATGGTGGGAACTTGCAATGTCTCACCACGAAATTTCTCTAGAACGGATTCAACAATCTCTTTATTTAAAACAGGCAGGTCACGCGTTTCGACAACCTCACCTTCACTATCACCGCTTTCGCGAATCTCGCCAAGTTGCGCTGTTGTATAATACGCTTTATCCGATTCAAGAAGATATTTGGCAAACTTGGTTGCCTCACCAAAACAAATTGGCAAAACACCCGTCGCGAGGGGGTCTAAAGCCCCGGTGTGACCTGCACGACGAGCATCGTACAGCCATCGAACCTTTTGTAGAGCGCCATTACTCGTGATATCTAAAGGCTTGTCGAGTAACAGCACACCATCTAAAAGTCGACCTTTTT
>NZ_LWFT01001006.1:0-13522 GCF_001635105.1 Oleiphilus sp. HI0079 | reverse complement strand
TCACGTACGCGCCCTGATCAACAGATACACTTCGGATAATACCGTCAAAACCCGCTTTAACTGCTGTTCGCTCTAAATCCTGCCTAGCAATCTCTACCGCAGTTTTTGCAGACTCCAATCGCGCCTCGGCAGATATGAGATGCGGCTTACGCAGCACGTAGTCTTTCGCTTTACCGTCGGGGCCTCGCTTCGCCCAATCACTCTCAGCCTGATCGGCTCGAGCACGTTCATCGGCAAGCGCTAGCATCGCAGCCGCATAATCGGCCCGCGCGTTCGCTAGCACCACTTGAAACTGAGAGCGATCCAGTTGCAGCAGAACCGTTTCCTTATCGACACGATTTCCATCCCGAAATTTGTCCGATTTTGAGATCACTTGCCCCGCAACCAGCGCGTGGATGCGGAAACTTTCCGCAGGCTCAATTGTCCCGAAAGATTGGACGACAACGGGGAAATTAGTTGGTTGCAACTTTCTCGCTTCGACCTGAAGCGCCCTGACACCCACAGACTCACCTCTCGCCGCACTTGGCGCAGAGCTCTTAAAAAATTGCAGTGAAACGTAGGTGATAAGTGCAATACCCAATATGAGCAACGCCTGCTTCATCTTACTTGGCCCTTTCGATAATTTGGGAATAAAAACCATGCGGAAAACAATAAAACGTTAATGGACTCGCCAAAACAAGATACCTTATGATCATAGGTTCGCGGTGCAGATGTTTACTATTTATCATCAGTATAAAGGTTAATGCTCTAAAAAAATAAACATACAGAAGAGAACAACTTCTTATGGCAGATCTCACGATTCGAAACCTCATATACTCTTCATTAGGCGTTGCTTTAGCCGCCTCTTATCTTTACGTTCACACTCAACCTGAGCCCTCAAAAAATACGCCCTTGGTTGCGAGTGACGAACATGTGGCGGCTAAGCAAACAGAAAAGAATAGTCAGAGCGCAGTTACCGTAAAACATACGCATGCTGCTATTTCCGCCAAAAACGATTAATCAAAAGGCTTGCCACCGCAAATCAAACGGTAAGAGAAGAATATCTACCGTAACGCCTGCCCTCTCCGTTATAATTCAGATTCAATCGAAGAAGTATTTCGGCGAATTTTATTCGTCGAGCTAATCCCTATGATGTACCTACGGTTAATCTACAATGCCCGACCACCAAGAGTTAGCGACAAAGCTTGAAGCCCTCGAGATAAAGCTCGCCTTCCAAGAAGATACCATTGATACACTGAATGCAATGGTCACTAAACAAGACAAAGAGATCCAAGAGCTTTGGTCTGCGAATAGATTGCTCAAACAAAGCCTCAACGAGATGAAGTCTGGAAGCGACGAAAATGATGGGCCGGAGCCACCACCGCCGCACTACTAATCGCAAAATTGTTTTGCCTAACCAGTGATCGCGTTTTTTAAACCCAAATACCTCTCAAGATTCAAAACACCGTGGTTTACAAGGCGCGGCGGGATCGATAATATTTTCGGTGCATGGATGCAGAACTAACGTCAGAGGAAGGAATCCCTGACAACATCGCAGTCGTTTCAATAGCGGACTGCTCTGCTCCATGTGTTTTCTCACATACATTACAAGGAGCAGTATATGTTCAATATAAAATCTTTTGTTTCTCTCGTTTTCGCAGCCGTGTTTGCAGTGTTATTTATGCAGGCATCTCTCACGCATGCCAACGAGCCAGAGCCCGCCATCGCCTCCGCACAACAGGTCAACATCAATACAGCAGATGCTGAGGCAATTGCTTCGACCTTAAAAGGAGTAGGTATGAAAAAAGCGCAGGCAATTATCAATTACCGCGAAACCTATGGCCCATTCCATGATATTGAGGAGCTGGCTGAGGTCAAAGGTATCGGCAAAAGTACCCTAGAGAAGAATGCGGGAATGGTTGTTGTAAAATAAGGGCTAAACCCAAAACGTAATAGATATAAACAGCCAAGCTCTACAGAATTTCCGGAGGCTTGGCTGTTCTACCCCATCGAAACAAATACTCAAAACACGCTTTGAGAACAAATAACCTAACTATTAAAAACTTTTTTTTTGGGGGGGGGATCAAAGGTATCTATCACCATCAAGCCATAGTCGAGGCCCTTGAGTTGAGGCGTCTTCACCGGTCATTGCAGCAACGCTTAAACCAACCATTCCAGCATAGATCAAACTTAACAACAGCACCGACACCTTAATCCCCAAACAGTTTGAAAGGCCATAAACTATTTTACTCTCGTCATTACTGCCTTGAGCGCGATGGATAGAACCGAGCACGATACCCCAACAAACAAATACTAGGGTTTGCGGAACTGGCATCACAAGAACACCAGATACTAAAGAATAAAGTAATCCCGCCAACCAGGATAAGAAAAACGCATCGCTACGCGAGTAAAAACCGACACGATACACATGAACAAAGTACAAACGCATTGTCCAGCCAACCATCAGCAGAGCGATGGCAACGGCAACTGCTCCCCACTCATATAGCATTTCGAGCAAGAAATTATGAGGATGACCTACACTACTGACACCCGATAGATCTGAATATAGGCCAGGACCAATGCCTAGAAGCAAATGACGCCACTGCAAATGATCAATAACCGATAACCATATCGGAAGCCTTCCCCCATCACTCAAATACTGGGCAGACACAGATGAAGCCTCGTCAAGCTGAAAGCCATTAAGCAGCCCATACGCAGATACAAACGCAACTAACGTATGCACTAACAGACCGACAAGAAGTCTTCTATTAAAAAAGAGCAGCGCGAACAGCATTAACGACCAGCACAATGCGATACCAAGACCACCACCAACGAACATTAACATCAGATTTGCGAACAAAATTAAGTGTGCGGCAACGGCTATGCGCTTTACGGTCAACAAATAACTTAACAGAGGGAGAACGAAAACCTGCGCCTGATTAAAAAAGCGGATGTTGTCGAAGCCAAAATAGACGATCGACGCTTTAATACTGTCTCCCTGAAACACCGCAAAACCAAGAAACAAGGTTGAATAAATGATAACACCAGAATGAAACACAACTACCAAGCACAGCACTAATGACGTAACACCCGCATCCAAAAAAACGGCCAAATATAGACAGGTGACGAAAAGCAGAGCGAACAACGTGACATACATTAGCGAGTTCACTATATCCGAACTTAACACTGCGGATATGCACCCAAAGCCAATCACTAACGCCATCATAGAAAATATTCGGGGCAACAACAGAGGCGAATCGGCTCTAGTAAATTGTTCAAACGATCTAGCACTAAAACAAAACAAAACCCCGACACAGCAGAGTAACATCGCTTGTGCTAAACGCTGACTATCATAAAAAGAATCAGAGATACTGAAAAAGAACTGAGATAATGATAAGAATAAAAAGGCGATAAAGCTTAAAACGAAGATCGCTTTTTGGAGAATCATAATAACTACTCTAAAAAAAAGGGCCCGTCAGGGCCCTTTTCTAATCCTTTAGATCGGATTAACTTTCTGTACACTCACCTGGACGGTACTTAGCATCCATTGCGGCAGGGATAGTACAACGCCAGTCACCATCAATACTTCGGTTAAGCGTAATCGTCTGGCCAAGAATCGAAACGTTCACGTTCTGAAGAGTACACGTAATCTGTCCTTCAACCGTTGCTGTTGGCTGAGTTACAGCTAGCGTGCAGTAAGACGTGCCAGCTGAGCCAATGTAGCCAATATCAGCTGGGTCAAGTGACACAGCTTCGCCTTGGTTTGCGATAACTTCGAACTGCGTTCGCAAAGGAGTGATTTCCGCAAGCGCCGCAGTTGTTTGTGAACGAATAGTGTAATCCTGATACGCAGGAATCGCGACTGCTGCCAAAATACCGATAATCGCAACTACGATCATCAATTCAATAAGGGTAAAACCTTGTTGTGCTGCTTTCTTCATAGAGTGCATGTTTTTCATTCTTTAAATCTCCGCTGATTAAATATAAAGACCGCTCGCTTTGCTTAACTTTTGTGTCGAAGAAAACTGCCTCCGACGTTTCGCTAAGTGAGCTCATCTTTGAACGTGAGCTTTGTTAAGCGCGTCTAACCTAACACTAGCAGAGGTCGTGCCAAGCGCAAGAAAATAATTTGTTTTGCTTATTCAACAATGACTTACCTCGCTTTTATAGCTTTCACTCGAACGAGCTAACTCCTCGCAGCTACCTACAAAGGACATACAAAAGTGTCAAATTTTGTCACTATCTGTTTATTTCGAGCGACATTGCATCGGTTTAACCACAGGAAAACCGCGCCTACCTTAAAATTCCTTTTAAAAACCGAAACTTGCTCTACACTTTTAATTAAATTCCTGCATATAAATACTGATGCGTTAAGTTCGATTGCTCGCATTTATAAGCAGAACAACTTAGCTAACTTATATTTGTATATAAATTCAGCGATTTAAATAAGACACAAGCAGCAAAGAGAAACGCATACGCATGGCTACCAATACGCCAACCAATCTAACTGGCCTAGCACGAAAATTCGTTCTTGATCATATTATTGATGAAGACACAGCTCTAAAGGCGCAATCGCATGCGATAGAAAACAACATACCTCTGATCACCCACTTAGTTTCAGAAAACTTGGCGAACTCGAAAGCGATCGCTTTTAGTGCCGCAGAGGAATTCGGCTTACCCGTTCTTGATCTAAACGCATTCCTCAAGGTCTCGTATCCCGAAAAAGTCGTTGAAGAAAAATTGATCCGCAAGCATCGCGCGCTACCTCTATACGTGCGTGGAAATCGACTCTTTATCGCCGTATCCGATCCAACAAACGTTAACGCCGTAGACGAGATTAAATTCCATACAGGGATGAGTGTTGACTCAGTATTAGTAGAAGACGACAAGTTGATCAGTGCTATCGACAAGTACCTTGAATCTCAAGACGACTCGATGGGCGATCTGGATGACGCCGATTTAGATATCGATATTGATGACGGCTCATCAGATAAGGAAGATGAAGCTATCAGCAACGAGGCCGACGACGCTCCGATCGTTAAGTACGTTAACAAAATGCTGCTTGATGCGATTAAACAAGGAGCCTCGGATCTTCACTTTGAACCCTACGAAAAAACTTACCGAGTTCGTTATCGTACTGATGGCATTCTTCATGAAGTATCTAAACCATCCATTAAACTTGCGCCGAAAATCGCAGCCCGCCTGAAAGTCATGTCACAGATGGACATATCCGAGAGGCGGATGCCGCAAGATGGCCGGATCAAGATGAAACTCTCTAAAACGAAGGCCATCGACTTCCGGGTCAACACCCTACCCACCCTTTGGGGTGAAAAGATCGTCCTGCGGATTCTCGATCCAAGCTCTGCGAAGATGGGTATCGACGCGCTTGGGTATGAAGACTTTCAGAAAGAACTTTATCTCGAAGCATTGCACCAACCTCAAGGTATGATCCTCGTGACCGGCCCTACCGGATCGGGAAAAACTGTTTCACTTTATACCGGCTTGAACATCCTAAATACGCCAGAACTAAATATATCAACTGCGGAAGATCCTGTTGAGATCAACCTAGAGGGTATTAATCAGGTTAACGTAAATTCAAAAGTCGGCCTTAACTTCTCGGAAGCACTTCGTTCCTTTTTGCGACAGGATCCTGACATTGTCATGGTTGGTGAGATTCGAGATTTAGAGACCGCCTCTATCGCGATCAAAGCCGCGCAAACCGGTCACTTGGTCATGTCAACCTTGCACACTAACAGTGCACCAGAGACCCTGACCCGTCTAATCAACATGGGTGTACCGGCGTTTAGTATCGCAACATCCGTATCACTTATTATTGCACAGCGATTGGCACGACGCCTTTGCAGCAGCTGTAAAGAGCCGATTGACATACCTGGTGAAACATTGCTCAAAGAAGGCTTTACCCAAGATCAAATTGATGCCGGCATCACAATCTATCAACCGAAAGGCTGCGATAAGTGTAATAACGGCTATAAAGGAAGAGTAGGTATCTACGAAGTGGTCAAGATCACACCAAGCATTTCTCAACTCATTATGCAGGAAGCCGACTCGCTCGCGATCGCAAAAGCTGCTGATGAGGAAGGGTTTAACGATTTAAGAAAATCTGCATTATTAAAAGCAATTGAGGGCGTTACCAGCCTTGCAGAAGTACAGCGAGTAACGAAGGAATAATCATGGCAGAAAACACAAAAAAACTTATCGCTTTTGAATGGGAAGGCACCGACCGCAAAGGCAATAAAGTAAAAGGCGAAATGCGTGGTGAAACTCAAGCAATCGTAAAAGCCCAACTTCGAAAGCAAGGCATTAATGCGAAGCGCATACGCAAACCTTCTTTCAGCTTCGGCGGAGGAAAAAAGAAAATCACCCCGTTTGATATCGCAATATTTGTGCGCCAATTAGCGACCATGATGAAAGCGGGCGTCCCCCTAATACAGTCTTTTGAAATTGTTGCAGACGGGGTTGAAAACCCAACTCTAAGGGAGTTGGTGCTCGACATAAAGAATGACGTCGCTGCGGGTAATAACTTTGCAGGCGCATTAAAAAAGCATCCTGCTTACTTTGATGATCTATTTGTAAACCTCGTCAACTCGGGCGAGCAATCAGGTGCCCTCGAGACCATGCTGGACCGCGTTGCGACCTACATGGAAAAAACAGAAACCCTTAAGAAAAAAGTCAAAAAAGCCATGACCTACCCAATATCTGTTGTGGTCGTAGCATTCATCGTAACGGTAATTTTGCTGATCAAAGTGGTGCCTCAGTTTGAAGCTCTCTTTGGAGGATTTGGCGCCGAACTTCCGATCTTCACCCAGTTCGTGATTGGAATATCTGAGTGGATGCAAGAATGGTGGTTAATCGTCATCGCCGGAATCGGCGGCTTTTTGTATGCATTTAAGCAGGCCAAGCTACGAAGCCAAGCTTTTCAAGATGCCGTTGATCGTTTTACGCTGAGAATTCCTATCGTTGGCAACATCATCGACAAGTCTGCGGTTGCTCGGTTTGCCCGAGTACTTTCGACAACATTCGCAGCGGGTGTCCCATTGGTTGACGCCCTTGACTCAGTAGCCGGTGCTACGGGAAACGTTGTTCACCGCAACGCGGTACATACAATTCGTGATGAGGTTAGCTCAGGAACGCAGCTCCAGTACTCAATGAAGCAAACAGAGGTATTCCCAACCATGGCCGTTCAGATGGTCGCGATTGGTGAGGAGTCCGGTGCATTAGACAGCATGCTCGACAAAGTGGCCGAGCACTTTGAGGAAGAAGTAGACAATCTAGTTGACAACATGACCACCCTTATGGAGCCTATGATTATGGCGGTTCTTGGGGTTCTAGTCGGCGGCTTGATCATCGCGATGTACCTCCCTATATTCCAAATGGGCGCTGTGGTTTAACCTCTTCGAGCGTAATCAAAAGGCAAAGCAAGCGCTTTGCCTTTTTTATTATGAGTATTAATTTCTCTTTGAATATGGCAAGCGACTGACCTAACGATGCAAGAATTTTTTACCACTCTCAACCAAACCCCTTTTTTACTCTACTCCAGTTTCCTAGTCCTCGGTCTACTCGTAGGCAGTTTTCTAAATGTGGTTATACACCGCCTGCCAAAGATGCTTGAACAGGAATGGAAGTTACAGGCTTCTGAGTTTTTAGAACTCGAGCCCCCAAAACTTGAAAACCTAACCCTTTCAACACCAAACTCAACCTGCCCTAAATGCGGGCATGCGATAAGAGCTTGGGAAAACATCCCCATCATCAGCTACCTATTTCTTCGCGGAAAGTGCAGCGGCTGCAAAACGGGAATCAGCATTCGCTACCCTCTTGTCGAGCTCACTAGTGGCTTGATGTGCTTGGCTATCGCCATCGCATTTGGTGCATCTTACGCCGGACTTGCTTTACTTCTGTTTACTTGGGCTCTTATTGCACTGACCATGATCGATGCAGATACCCAGCTATTGCCAGACAACATAACGCTACCTTTGATGTGGCTTGGCCTTATTGTTAACTACTTCGAGCTGATTACTAGTTTCGAAAGTGCTTTTTTTGGAGCGGTTTTTGGTTACCTTGTTCTTTGGTCGATATACTGGCTATTTAAGTTACTTACTGGCAAAGAAGGAATGGGCTATGGTGACTTTAAACTACTCGCCGCACTCGGCGCATGGCTCGGATGGGAGATGCTGCCCATCATTGTACTACTGTCTTCTGTTGTCGGAGCTCTTTATGGACTAGGCGCGATGCTGATACAAGGACGAGACAAAAACAAACCGATGCCGTTTGGCCCCTACTTAGCGGTCGCAGGTTGGGTCGCACTAGTTTGGGGCAACGAAATTAAGCGCGTTTGGCTCGGGTAACGGGCATGATGTTTAACCTACAGCGACTCGCTATCGACATCTACTTTCACAAACCCCTTTAGCGAAGCATGGCAACTATTCAATGCTAATAATCGGTTTAACTGGCGGAATTGGCAGCGGAAAAAGCGCTGCGAGCGCCCACTTTGAGAAGCTTGGAATTCATGTCGTCGACGCAGACCTTGTCGCTCGCGAAGTCGTTGAACCAGGCAAGCCCGCTTTAGCGACAATCGCTAAGCAATTCGGCGCGGATATTCTAAATGAGTTCGGAGGACTCGATCGCACTAAGCTCAGGGCAATTATATTTAGCGACACGAATGCTAAGCGCTGGCTTGAAGCACTACTTCACCCAATCATTCGCTCCGAGATTATCCGCCAGATTTCAAATGCAGAGTCGCCTTACGCAATCCTAGTATCCCCGCTTTTATTCGAAACCGACCAGCACAAGCTCTGCTCAAGAACATTACTGATTGATGCGCCAAAAGAGCTGCAGATTGAGCGAGCCACCAAGCGCGACAACGTCAGTATTGACAGCATTGAAAAAATTATTGCAGCGCAAATGCCAAGAGAGGCAAAACAAAAACACGCTGACGATATAATTCTCAACGATGATAATGAAGCACACCTCCAGCACATGGTAGAATTGAAACACCGTTACTATCTTGAGCTCTGTCAACATCCAAAATGAAAAATCCATTAATCGTTAATTGCCCAAATTGTGCCGAGCCAGTCCAGTGGATTGAAGAAAATAGCTATCGTCCGTTTTGTGGTGAGCGCTGTAAGCAAATAGACCTTGGTGCATGGGCGTCTGAGGAGTATGCCATCCCATCCGAAAAACAAGACGAATGGGAACTCTCAGATGCAGTTTCTGAAGCCGCGTCCAGTAAATTACAATGATATTCAAGAAAACAAAGTGCGTTTTCTGTCAGATACTCTCAGGAAAATTACCTGTGAGTACCCTCTACGAAGATGAGGATTTTCTCATCATCATGGACGCATATCCTCTGACACCGGGGCATACACTGGTCATACCTAAAAAACATGAGCAATATCTCAATGACCTTTCCTCCGATATGCAGCGCCGTTTGTTTGAGCTTGGCGCAATCGTTATGGCAAGCGCCGCGAAAGCAGGATTTGGCGAAGGGGATAGCAACTTGTTACTGAATGACGGCCGGCAAGCGAATCAGACCGTGCCACATATCCATTTACATGTGATCCCGCGATCGAAACATGACTTTCTTAGAAACTTGCCTAAACTGGTTTTACATATCACCGGACTATTTGGGATTCAAACGAAACGTGCGAAATTGGATGAACACGCTCAAAGGATTCGCAAGCACTGTAACTTTTTATAATCCTCGTTTTGTTCTCTTATTTTGCCTTTTCACCTTAGCCAGTTCGTTAAGCTTCGCGGATGAAAACAGCTTTGCCGAGATCAATATACCGCATTTACCCGCTGATACAGATGAAAAACCACCGCATTCATCGACACTTGCCTGGCTTATAGATACGCGAAACTACTGGGGTAAAGTGGTCGGCGACACAGGTGCCCAGCTCGACGGATTCTTCGCCGGCGACGATGCGATTCGAAAATCTAACGGGAGCTTCCTCAAGCTCGGTTTCGAGTTCCAACAGATCAAAGGCGGAACGAGCTATTTCGATCCAAAAGTAAAATTTCGTCTGGACCTGCCGACCCTGAAAGAAAAACTCCGCATAGTTCTCGAGAGCGAGCCGCCGGAAGAACAAACTATTGGGGAACAGAAGCGTCCTCAAGGTTCAAACAAGGACCAGAAAAATCTCAATGACTCGGCGGTTGGCGCGCTTGATTTTGAGCTTAACAAAAAGCGTCACATCAATACCAGCACCGGGGTTGGCGTGAAGTTCGGGCAGCCAATCGATCCATTCTGGCGTTATCGTCTAAACGCAAAATATGCGATCAACAAAGATTGGGAGCTATCAAGCTATGACAGCCTCTACTACTTTCACAGCGAGGGATGGGGAACTCAGCTGAATGTAACCGCTCAAAGAAACAGTCCTTGGTTTGTGTTCCGACAGACGTCTGATGGGCGATATGACCATAAAACTCGACGATGGGAACTGGCCAACACACTTTCCTTCCTACGGGAAATCGATTCAAAGCGAGCAATCAACTACCAGATAGGTATACTTGGTGAAACGCAACCTGAAGTGCAAGCGACGGGCTATTTCGCGCATGCAATTTACCGCCGAAAAATGCATAAAGAATGGTTATTCTACGAAATGATTCCGGAAATTTATTATCCAAAAGAAGATAACTGGAAGTTCTCCCCTTCGATTACCTTTAAAATTGAGATGGTTCTCTCTTCAGAACAACAATGAACATTACACCGATTGCGACCGTCCACACCCCATTCAAAGAGAAGTTTGGAATTCCGCGTCAGTCGGTGCTTATAAGATATGCAGAAGCATTGCTGACCTTTAACCCGCCATACGACAATCCAGATGCGTTTACTGGGCTCGAAGGTTTTAGCCATCTATGGCTACAGTTCGGCTTTCACAAGAACATTAGAGACCAATTTAAACCAAGCGTACGACCCCCTCGCCTGGGAGGAAACCAATCCATTGGTGTATTCAGCACTCGCTCTTCGTTTAGACCAAACTCTCTTGGCCTGTCTTTGGTAGAACTTCAAGCCATAAAGATCGACAATGGCTCTGTAAGTCTTGTTATTTCGTGCCCTGACCTCCTCGATGGCACTCCAATTTACGATATTAAACCTTATGTAGAGTATAGCGACCGACCGACTCACCCTAGCTGCGGCTTTGCAGATGCGGCACCCGAGCCGGTATTAGACGTCGCGTTTGCATCCGAAGCGGAAGACGTCATTAGAAACCATCCTAGGCTGGACGAGTGCAAGCAACTTGATCGTTTTATAGAAGAGCTCATCAAACAGGATCCGCGACCGGCCTACCATCAAGCAAACAAAGAGCGGACTTACAGAATGCGGATTTTTGATCTGGAAATAGAGTGGCAGGTAGAACAGAAAACTGCGCACATCATTAAGGTTAGCAAGGTATCTTAGGCCAAATATTGAGCCCTCATAGTCCATGTGAATGACTAGGTATTCGTGACCTAACTAACAGAGAGCCGGGAACTCTTCAGCAAATTTACCAATCCACTCCTTGGCAGCGTGCTCAGAATCAATTTCACGACCTTCGACTTCTTTTACCCAAAGTCGGTAATGCTCAATGTGGCATATCTGCTCGACCATCCGTGCCCGGTAAGCGTCTTCAACCTCGTTAAACTCAACGCCAACTTCATATCCATCCGCAGAGACAAGACACCATATAACTTTAGCTTTTGCCTCAAAAGCAGGCGTTGTGACGGGAATACGGATCTTAACCCCTGACCCGATTTCATAAGGCCTTCGTGACGCAAAGCTTAGTCCGCCAACACTTATATCCTTAGTGGTGCTGCATAAGACGTCCTGCGCCTTTACTTGAGCCAACTCGATTGGCATATCAGAGGGATGCCGAATGTATGCGCGTGCAACCATATTCACTCCCTTGTCTTAGTTAGTTATTGTTTTCAATTTCAATTTAGCACCAAGGTAGAAAAACGCAATGATAAAAAGTACCCGTTACGGCTTGTTGATGTAGTTAGTAAAAACCGCCCCTAAACTTCCATCAATGGTATATTTATTAACGACACTTGTAGCGCCAACACGCAAATATGTGTCCTTATCATCCTCTTCCGCCGACCCGAGCGCAATAATCGGTACGCGTTTGGAAGATGTTCGTCGCGACTCGATTTGCCGCATCATCTGGATGATCGTCAACGTATCCACATCTGCAAATTGATCGTCAACTAGCACCACATCGAATGCCTCCTGTCGGAATGCGTCTAAGGCCTCAAAGGCCGATGAGTAATGAACAAGTTGCATACCATGGTGCACACAGTTAAGGCGCGTGTATTCGATGCAAACCAGCTCTTCAGCGACTAATAAAACCGAACCTCTAGGGGCAGAGCTCAGGTCTTGCGGTAAAGAATAATCCTCGTTCACACCATAGTAATCTAGCACGGTATAACGCGTTACGAGATTGGGTAGCTCACCCAATCGCCGAGCGTATTGTGTAAGATAATTGATGATCAACATGCCATATTTTGAGAAATTTGCTCGCGAAACGAACGCCTGTACACCTATGTCTATGTAGTGCTGACCATCACCTATCTGAGGGCTTTCGCTCACAACCATAAGCTGCACTCCCCCTGAAAGACTTCGACGTAAATCAGCCACAAACTCCTTGCTCGACATACGTTCTACCATGTCCGATACGATCACAAGATGCGGTAAGCCGGCGGATTTACCTATTTGCTCTTTGAGCTTGACCATATTGCTCGCATAATCGATTCGACTGACCAGCCCTTTCAGACTCCGAGCAATTACACTTTTTGCCTGGTCTGGGAGATCATAGACGAGTACGTGCAAGTGCTTTAACGCACTGTACTCATTTAAATCGAGTAAAGAGTTCGCCGGCGCATCGACGGTTGGCAGCGCAACGCTAAGGCTTTGTTTCAACTCTCCATCCAGGCCCATCGAAAAAACCCAGCGCGCGCCCATGATGTAACAAAGCATCTCAAGCATTGGCGTTGGGCCCTTCTCAGGCTCCTTCCGCCCGTCTCCTGACTGACTAATACCGCTACCAGCATCTGCTTTTCCACTGGTAACGAGTTCTAGTAAAAATCTTGGGCCAGTTCGTGTATCGGGCCGATACTGTGCTCGAACAGTAAACGAATCAACACGCGCTTGAAGAAGTGCTCGTTTAAACGCATTTCGCACAATTCGCTTTAGTTTCTCTGGGTCGCCAACCGCAAATGCAGGGAGGTTCGGATCAAAATGAATGTTGGCAGAGATCGCTCTGCGCTCTAAACGAGGCAAAAACTCCTGGTATACCTGCAACATCATCACCCTGAAATTAAACGGGATCTCGCTAAGGATAAGTTCGCCTGACTCCATCTGTGCACGATCATGCAGATTCGCAGCAACGCTCATAACGGCACTAAGATAGCTTGAACGAAATGCAGCCTGCGGATCGCCTGTGCGCGCTGCTCGAGCTTGTAAGACGAGTGCGCGAGCGAGCGCGTTCTTGATATCCAAGCTGGCATGTTCTGTAGAAAGACTTTGTCCTGCCTGGCCTCGTTCAAT
>NZ_LWFT01001005.1:0-15401 GCF_001635105.1 Oleiphilus sp. HI0079 | reverse complement strand
CGCGCTTGAGGATCTTGCCCCAGGCGAGTTCAAGATTATTCTAGGAGATATGTTGGCAAGGCAGTTGCGCGTTCAGGCGGGCGATAGAGTAACGGTGGTTTTGCCAGAGGCGTCATTGACGCCGGCTGGCGTGTTTCCTCGTCTTAAGCGATTTACGGTTAGTGGAATATTTCGTGTTGGGGCTGACCTGGATGGACAATTAGCGCTTATACATATGGAGGATGCGGCCAAGGTCATGCGAATGACTGGCTACGTGAACGGCATTCGTCTAAAAATGGATAACCTGTTTGACGCGCCGTTTGTTTCAAGACAGCTCGCGAGCAGTCTTGATGAAGCCTATTACAGTGTCGATTGGACATTGACCCACGGCAATTTGTTTTCTGCGATCAAAATGGAGAAGACGCTGATTGGTTTGTTATTAATGGTCATCGTCGCTGTTGCTGCGTTTAATATTATTTCCACTTTGGTGATGGTCGTGACAGATAAGACGTCGGACATCGCCATACTAAGGACAATGGGGGCGAGTCCTCGCGCAATTATGGGTATTTTCATTGTGCAGGGTGCGTACATTGGCGTCGTTGGTACCATCGTCGGTACTGTCCTCGGAGTACTATTGGCATTGAATGTTTCTGAGATCATCTCTTTTGTTGAGTCTGTCATGCAAATGCAGTTTCTTAGTCCAGACGTCTATTTCATCAGTGATTTGCCATCCGAATTGCGTTGGAGTGATGTGTCCATTATCACTGGGTCTGCTCTTTGTTTAAGCCTTTTGGCGACACTTTACCCGGCCTGGCGCGCTTCGAAGGTTAAACCTGCGGAGGCGTTACGGTATGAGTGATGTGGCAGCACAGACGGTAATCGAAGCCAGTGGATTGGGTAAAACGTATAATGATGGTGTGTCCGCGCTGACAATTTTTGAAAACCTAGATTTTCATTTAAAAGCGGGTGAGACCGTCGGGATTATCGGTAGTTCTGGAGCCGGAAAAACCACGCTGTTGAATATACTTGGTGGCTTAGACGCTCCTAGCTCCGGCGCTGTGCGTCTGTGTGGTGTTGATCTTGGTTCCGCGAATGATCGGCAGATAACTGCTTTGCGGAATCAGCATCTAGGTTTTGTTTATCAGTTTCATCATTTGCTTGCTGAATTCAGTGCGCAAGAGAATGCGGCGATGCCGCTGATTATCGCTGGAGTTAACAAGAAGCGGGCTCTAGAGCAATCCGCAGCTTTGTTGGAGCGGGTTGGTCTCTCAGCTCGTCTAACACATAAGCCTTCTGAGCTTTCGGGCGGTGAGCGCCAGCGTGTCGCAATTGCAAGGGCTTTAGTAAACAACCCTCGGGTCGTCATGATGGATGAGCCAACAGGTAACTTAGATGAGCAAACAGCTCAGTCTATTCAAGCGCTTATGCTGAATCTAAGGGCCGAGAGCGGCACAAGTTTCGTTGTTGTGACGCATGATACCGGTTTGGCGTCCAAAATGGATCGCGCACTGCATCTAGAGCAGGGTGGCCTGATTGCCGTCTAGCGGCCTCTAAAGCAGAGTATCCAAAATAGTTTTGTTTTCAATGCGCCGGCGCCGTCCTGGTCTAGCTATCCCTTTGTTGTCTTTTGGCTATTCGCTCGGCCCAGCGTTTTCGAACATTTCGCTTGAGCAGCCACGACATGACAAAATAACCAATTGCAGCTGCCGCAGTTCCGACAATGAGCGAGCCCAAGTACATCGGAACACCGACGGAATAGAGCCTTGATTCCAGCCATGCCCAGGAGAGCTCATACTCAAAACCCAGGGGAGGCATACCCAATACCCACGTTCCGACAAGGTATTCAAAGTAGAAAATAGGTGGCATGGTGATCGGGTTGCTAAACCAAACGGTCATTACCGATAGCGGCAGATTAGCGTTCAACCAAACAGCAAAGAATGCGGCGGCAACCATCTGAAATGGCATTGGGATACAGCCCCAGAAAAGTCCTATGGCGATGGCTTTGGTGACGCTATGACGATTCATGTGCCACAGATTTGGCTCATGGATCATGTCGCCAAGAAAACGAAGGGACTTATTGTTCCGAATGTTTTCCGGCTTTGGTAAGTGTTTTTTTAGAAAATCTTTTGGCATGATGGCGACTGCTAGCAAGCTCAAACTTTGGGCTGCTATCTAATTCTCATTTGCTGTTTTGCGCAAGGATTGCGTGAATCTTATCTCACGGAAGAGATAATGTATCCAAGTTTATTTGCCTTTTGCACGGGCGTCTTGCTCGTTCATTTTAGTCCAAGTCCATTTGCAGCGTTAGCGATTTTTGTTGCGATCTGCTTCTTTGTTTGTGTTTATTGTGGCTTATTCAGCGCGCGTTTTCGTCGGCGGTTACAAGGCGCTTTAAAACAGCTGTTGACCGTTTTTCTCTTGGCTTTGTTTGGTGTGAGTTATGCTTCTTGGGAAGTTGCTAGCCATCAGAATATGAGAGTAGCTGAATCAGAGTCGGGCGAGCACAAGTTCGTGTCAGGTTACTTATGCAGTATCCCGGTCAATCATGATTTTGGTGTGCGTGTGACGCTGTGCACTGATCGCGGACGTTATCTGCTTTCCTTGTCAGGTGATGCGCCTCGCCCAGAGTCAGGTATGTGTTGGCAGGGCACGGTGAAACTAAAAGCCCCGCGCAGTTCGTTTAATCCCTGGTCGGGGAGCTACGAGCGATATTTGTTTGCTGAGCGGATTGTTGGTTTTGCTTACGCCAAGTCGCTAGAGCGCTTTGACTGTTCGCTTTCGCAACATATGTTGTCGCTTGTTACGGAGCAGCGGTGGAAATTAAAGCGCTATCTGGACTCCCAACTCTCTGGTTTAGATCAGTCTGGTGTTGTGATCGCGTTGGTCCTCGGGCATCGCGCTGAGATTAGCGCACATCAGAGCGAAGTGCTTAAGTTGAGTGGCACTCAGCACTTAATGGCGATCTCGGGCCTTCATGTTGGTATTGTTTGCTGGCTGGTCTACTTCATGCTCCAGAAGGCTGGTATCCGGTATTTTGTCTTTCCCGCGGTTGCGCTAGTGGGGCTGGCTTACATTGCAATGGTTGGCTTCTCTCCGTCTGCGCAGCGCGCCTATGTGATGATGCTCTGCGCGATGGCCTTACTTAGTGGCAAGGTTCCGGGTGGGGCGTGGTCGGCATACCTGTTAGCTCTGGTGCTTGTATTGGGTATTGATCCGTTAGCGCCTTTAAATCCCGGTTTTTGGTTTTCTTTTGTCGCAGTATTCTGGTTGATTCTAATTTACCGCATGTTGCTAAAAGGTCGCTCTTATGGACTTCTGAAGAGCATGATTATCCTGCAGTGCCTGCTGACACTTGGTTTGATGCCAATTCAGACGCACTTTGCTATGCATAGCTCTGTATTTTCCTTACCTGCGAATCTAGTGGCTATCCCTTGGGTGTCCGTTGTTGTATTGCCTTTGTCACTTCTTTCTGTGCTGGTGAGTGCTTTGCTACCGGTGATGGCCTCCATCGGTTTTGATGTAGTGGATACCGTTTTGAATTTCTTATTCGCTTTCCTCGCTATAGGGTTGGAGTTTGGGTTGGGGGTTGGTGCTGCTGCAAACTCAGCGCGCGAGCAGCTAGATCAAATTCTATATGGCGTGAGCTACTCTGCATTGCTGCTTTTTCTATTGATCATGGGTCGGCTCAGGTTGCTTTGGTTGGCAGCCGGTTTGCTTTTATTGATCTTTTTGTTGGTTTTGAACACACGTTTTGGCGGCATTAGCTCGGTATCGTCGGTCGAGCAGTTTGCTGTTCTCGATGTAGGGCAGGGGCTTTCCCTTGTCGCCCAGCAAGATGAGCAGCTTTGGATCTACGATACGGGTCCAAGTTATGCGAAGTACTCATCCGCCAAGACCGTACTTCTTTCCTATCTTCGAGAGTATGCGGGCTTAGTCAGAAAAACGTACTTGGTTGTAAGTCATGGTGATGCGGATCATGCCGGTGACGCTAAGTGGCTAGCGACCAAACTGCAACCGCGCGTCGCGCTTCTCGGAGAGCCCGAGAGAACGGAAATGCCGAAAGAGCAGAGAGTGCGTCCCTGCATGTTAGGGCAGCGATTGAATACGGGCGCGTTGTTGATGTCGGTGCTGTGGCCCGCAGCGAACCCGACTCTTGAACAGGCTCGTGGTAATGCGCGTTCTTGCGTGGTGCGCTTTACGTTGTTCGGATACAGATTCTTGGTAATGGGGGATCTTGAGGGGGAGTATGAACGTGCGTTCATTCGCCATTATGCGCAGCTGGGTAAGCTAGATGAGTTGAGGTCTGAAGTGTTGATAGCCGGTCACCACGGCGCAAAAGCCGCAACGCGTATTTCGCTTTTAAAGCATGTAAAACCTTCTTACGTCATCTTCTCCTCCGGCTATGGAAATCGTTTTCAGCACCCATCTGCAGAGGCGGTGGGAAGGGCGAAGCGTTTTGGTGCTGAGGTCCATAATACAGCCGATACCGGCGCGTTGATTTTTAAGGTGAAACAGGTGTCTGTAGGAGGCGATACTCGATTAGAGCTTGAACGCTCGAGAAACCAGTCTGACGTCTATTGGCTTGCTCGCTGAAGCACAACTTTCCGAAACGTAACCAAGTTTGCGGCTTGACCGCACTTTTCAAACAGCGCGATTGTGATAAAGTACAGCCCAATCAGGCTCTTATGCCATCGAAAAAGTATAAGCTGCACGCTTCTCGGGAGAATCTTCAGTGTTAGATTTATTAAAGCCAGGCGGAATGGTTATGTTCCCCCTACTGCTTTGTTCTGTACTCGCTTTAGCCATTATCATTGAACGCTTTTGGACGCTTCGCGTGAATCGTCTTGCGCCTAAAGCGCTCGTGAATGACCTTTGGGGATGGATCAAGCGAAAGGAACTTGATTCGAAAAAACTTCGTGAGCTGAAAGAAGCGGCGCCAATTGGACGTATCTTGGCGGCAGGGCTTGTCAATGCAAAGCATGGCCGTGAAGTCATGAAAGAAAGTATCCAGGAAGAGGCAAGCCACGTTGTACACGAGATGGAGCGGTTCCTGACCGGCCTTGGTACTGTTGCCGTGATCGCGCCCTTGCTTGGCTTATTGGGAACGGTCATTGGTATGATTAAGGTGTTCGCCCAGTTGCAACTTGAAGGTGCTGGAAACGCAGCTGCACTTGCTGGTGGTATCTCTGAGGCGTTGATCACAACAGCGGCAGGCCTGACGGTCGCAATCCCAGCCTTGATTTTTCACCGTTACTTTTTGCGCCGTGTTGACGAGATCGTTGTTGATATGGAGCAAGACGCCTTACGCCTTGTAGAGGTTGTTCAAGGCGAGCGCGAACCATCGCGTGCAGAGGAAACAACGCCTTGAATTTCAAACGCCAATCCTCTGAAGAAGTTTCAGTCAACTTAACACCGCTGATTGATGTGGTGTTTTTGTTGTTGATTTTTTTCATGGTATCGACCACTTTTACTAAGGAAAGCCATTTGGAGATCGATTTGCCTCAGTCGAGTGCAGATCCGGCGAAACCAACGGCTGACGAGATTGAAGTGATCATTAATGCTGAAGGTGAGTTCTCTGTAAATGAGAGAGCACTGATCAACAATCAGGAAGATACCCTGAAGAAGGCGGTTGAGAGAATTTCAAACGGAAACACCAAGATACCGTTTATTATTACCGCAGACTCAAAAACCGACCACGAATATGTTGTTCGTGTTATGGATGTCGCAGGTCAACTCGGGTTTGTTCAGCTGAGTATCACAACGCAAAGAGCGCAGTCGAAAAATTAATCGCACGCCCGCCCATGTAGTAGGGGCGGTTTCTTGCAGATTTACTTAGGTTAGCGGCCCACTATGATAAAAGACGCGCAAGCGTTACAGGAAAATGAAGACTCCAATTGGCAGGTTTATCGCCGCCTTTTGGTGTACCTGAAACCTCTAAAATTCTTTTTTGCTCTCAGTGTCTTAGGTAACTTTATCTATGCTGGCGCCAGCGCTGCAATGGTACAGGCGCTTGAGTATGTGATTAAAACCGTAGAAAACCCAACGCCAGAAGGGCGAATAATGCTTCCCGCATTGATTTTGGGGTTGTTCGCCATGCGTGGCTTGGGCGGTTTTCTTGGGGGCTATTATATTGCCTATGTCGGACGAAATATTGTCCATCAAATGCGTCTGAATATTTTCGATAGCTATCTTAAACTGCCCACCGCGTTTTTTGACAGTAATTCGTCCGGACATCTGATTTCGCGCATTACGTACAACGTTGAACAAGTGTCATCCGCCACGACCGATGCCATTACCGTCTCTATTCGCGAGGGTCTTACCGTTTTATTCCTACTTGGAGTGATGGTGCATGCGAACTGGAAACTTACACTTATTTTCTTAAGCTTAGGCCCGCTGATTGGTTTTGTGTTGAGCTATGTGAGCAAGCGCTTTCGCAAGTTAAGCAAGCGCATCATGAGCTCTGTTGGCGATGTTACTCATGTCACCTCGGAGGTCGTTACGGGTTACAAAGTTGTTCGAATATTTGGCGGCGAAGAGTACGAGCAAGAGCGTTTTCTCGATTCGAGTAAGTACAACTTAGTACAAAGCTTAAAAATGGAGCTTACCAAGATGGTGAGCACACCAGTTATTCAGTTATTGGTGGCGTTGTCGGTTTCTATTTTGATTTGGCTGGCTCTTGCTCCGGACGTTCGAGGAGATATGACCGCGGCGACGTTTGTGGTCATTATTACTGCCGCCTCTACGATGGCTAAGCCAATTCGACAGCTGACACAGATTAACGAGAAGATTCAGCGTGGAGTTGCAGCCGCCCGTGATTTATTTGCAGTCATGGACGCCGACCCTGAGGAAGACAAAGGCGAAAAGGTACTCGAAAAGGTGACGGGGCGAATCGAGTTTAAAGACGTTCGTTTTCGATATCCGACAAGTGAACAAGACGTGCTCAAACAGTTCAATCTGACAATAGAGCCAGGACAAACTGTCGCGTTGGTGGGGCGTTCAGGGAGCGGTAAATCCACCGTGGCCAATTTGTTGCCCCGATTTTACGAGCCCTCCGCAGGAAGTATTGAGTTGGATGGCGTGCCCTTGGCTGACTATACTCTGCGCTCTCTGCGTGACCAGATAGGCTTGGTGACACAGCATGTCACGCTGTTTAACGACACCATCGCAAACAACATTGCCTATGGCAATCTTAAAGGCGCGCCAGAAAGCGAGTTGCAGGCGGTCGCAACCAAGGCAAACGCGCTTGATTTTATTACAGATAAAGATTCCGGCTTCAATACAGAAATTGGCGACAACGGCGTTTCGCTTTCCGGTGGCCAGCGTCAGCGGCTGGCGATTGCACGGGCTTTGTTGAAAGATGCTCCTCTACTGATATTGGATGAGGCGACGTCTGCGCTTGATAACGAATCTGAGAAAGTGATTCAGAAAGAGCTGGATGAGTTGATGGTCGGCCGAACTACGCTCGTTATTGCGCACCGTTTATCTACTATAGAAGAGGCCGATGTGATTGTCGTGATGGATAATGGTTACATCGTAGAGCAGGGTTCGCATGCAGAGTTGCTCGCCAAAGACGGTGAGTACGCCAAGCTTTATAAGATGGCCCAGAGCGACGAAGTATAGCGACGCTTTAAACAACGACAAATTAAGCTGCCTCTCCAACAACCGAGCTAAATGAAATGAGTCAAGGCTTTGCTGAAAAACTGAGCAATGCATGGTATCAAAAAGCCTTGTGGCCTTGGCTCTTTTTGCCGCTATCTCTGCTTTTTGGCTTAGTGTTGTTGATTCGTTCTTTTTTCAAACCTTCTCCCCCTACTAGCTCCGTCCCCGTGATTGTAGTCGGCAATATTACGGCCGGTGGTACGGGTAAATCCCCTTTAGTCAGCTATCTGGTGCGTTACTTTGAAGGCAGAGGGTACCGAGTTGGCGTTGTTAGTCGAGGTTATGGGGTCGCGATCCCCCAAAGTGAGGTTCGAATAGTCAGGCTAGAGAGCAAAGCCAGTGAAGTTGGCGACGAGCCTCTCATGTTGAAACAGTTGTTGGGGTGCGACATTGCTTTGAGTCCAGATCGTCAAAGGGCAGTCGACTATCTGGCGAATGTTGGCGTTGATTTGGTGGTCGCTGATGATGGTCTTCAGCACTATAAAATGCATCGAGATATTGAGCTATGCGTCATTGATGGCAAACGCGGTATTGGCAATGGTCAGCTGTTGCCGACGGGACCATTGAGAGAGCCCGTATCTCGGTTATTCGAAGTGGATGCCATTGTCTGTAATGGCGCATTGGAGACGGAGATGACATTGCTTACGTCATTGCCGGATTCCGTTTTTCGAACGCACATGCAGCTTACTCCGAAGCAGTTTGTTCGTTTGGATGGTTCTGAAAGTATCGATGTAAATACCTTTGTAGAGCGTTACGCGTCGCAACGTTTTTCTTCGATTGCTGCGATCGGCAATCCGCAGCGTTTTTTTGGTACCTTGCAGGCCCTGGGCCTCAGGTGCGATGAATACCCTTACCCAGACCATTATGGCTACAAGCAAAAAGATCTGAACGATAAAAAAACAGCGATCCTCATGACCGAAAAAGACGCGGCAAAATGCAAAGATCTACATTGTGAAGATGCTTGGTTCCTGCGTGTTGAGCCGGAACTTCAAGACAATCTAGGTGAGAGGCTTTACAATCAGCTCAATGAAATGGGTCGTCTCGCACGGCTGGAAAATTGAATACGGTTTTAATTAAGGGACACTGTTTTGGATAAGAAGTTACTCTCGATTCTCGCTTGCCCGCTTTGTAAAGGTGAGCTGAAGTATGACAAGGATGCCCAGGAACTCATTTGTAAAGCAGATGGTGTTGCCTACCCGATTCGCGACGACATTCCGGTGATGCTTGAGTCTGAGGCGCGCACCTTGACGACAGACGAGAAACTGAGCAAAGACTAAACCACGTCTTTAGATAAGCAAAAGCCACCATATAAAATAGAAGGTTGTTTTAATGTTGCGATATACCGTCATTATTCCAGCACGCTTTGCTTCTCAGCGATTGCCAGGTAAACCGCTGCTTGATATCGCAGGCAAGCCAATGATTCAGCGTGTGTATGATCAGGTGCAAGACCTTGGTGCTCATCGCGTGATTGTGGCGACAGATCATCCTGATATCGAATCCGTTTGTAAGGCGGCCGGAGCCGAGGTGATGATGACCTCGGCTGATCATCCGTCCGGGACCGACCGGCTTGAAGAAGTGGTTAGCAAGCTTGACCTTGATGAGGACGAGATTGTTGTGAATGTTCAAGGCGATGAACCCTTGATTCCAAAGGCGTTGGTTGAGCAAGTCGCGCAAAATTTGGATGATCATCCGGAAGCGGGCATCGCAACGCTGTGCGAGCGTATTCACGATTTAGATACTGTTCTCAATCCCAACGCGGTGAAAGTTGTTTTTGATGAGCATGGTTTTGCCTCGTATTTTAGTCGTGCGCCGATTCCTTACGCACGCGATGCCTTAACTGAAACACCTCCTCGATTGTCTTCAAAAGCAGAGTATTATCGCCATATCGGTATGTATGCTTATCGCGTTGGTTTTCTTCGCCAGTATGTGCAATGGCTGCCCAGTATGACGGAGCAAGTCGAAAAGCTTGAGCAGTTGCGCGCGCTCAGCAATGGTGTGCGAATACACATCGATATCGCAGCTGAAGCGCCTCCTTCAGGCGTGGATACACAGGAAGATTTAGAGCGTGTGCGTCAGTATTTTAAGGGTGCGAAATGACGCGCGTGCTGTTCGTTTGCTTGGGTAATATTTGCCGTTCACCCACTGCGCATGGTGTATTTGAGTCGCTTGTAAAAGCCAAGGGGCTTGCTGAGCAGATTCACATTGATTCTTGTGGTACCGGCGGTTGGCACATTGGTGAGTCGCCAGACAAGCGCGCGACAGCGCATGCTAGAAAACGTGGTTATGACTTATCGCATTTGAGGGCTCGACAGGTTCAAAGCAATGATTTTTACGAGTTTGATTACATTCTTGCGATGGATGAGGCAAACCTGCGTGAGCTTGATTTGCTCTGCCCGAAAGATGCCAAAGTGATTCCCCAGTTATTTTTGTCCTTTGGTGACTATAGCGAGACCGAAGTACCCGACCCCTATTATGGCGGCGAGCGGGGCTTTGAGCATGTTCTGGATTTAGTCGAGTCGGCCTGCGAAGGCTTGCTTGAAGACATCCTTTCTAAGTAGGCCTAACCTGTGGCACCTCGATACTCGCAGCTGGATTTGACTGAACGTAATACGATGGCGTTGCCTTGTGTCGCCGAGCGCTTTGTGGAATTGGCAACCGATGATGAGGTACTAGCGGTTTTTCAAGGCGTTAGAGGCGATGTCTTGATTCTAGGAGGGGGTAGTAACGTCATACTTCCTGAACGAATTCGTCAACCGGTTGTGAGCCTAAAGCACGCAGATATCAATGTCGAGCAAGAGACTGAAACAAGCGTCGTGTTGCGCGTTGGTGCTGCGGTTGTATGGGATGCCTTGGTTGCCTGGAGCGTCGCGCAGGGCTATTACGGGCTGGAAAATCTGTCGTTGATCCCTGGATGTGTTGGTGCCGCACCCGTTCAGAATATTGGTGCTTATGGCGTTGAGCTAAAAGAGCGTGTGTTAAGGGTGCGCGCTTATGACAGGCAGCTTCAGAGATTTGTTGAACTGACGCGTAACGAGTGCGAATTCGCCTATCGCGATAGTGTTTTCAAACGGCACTCAGGACGTTATGTGATTACCGAAGTGTGTTTTGAGCTTTCAAAGCAGCCTCGGTTTGTTTTGACTTATGGCGAGCTACAAACCCTTCAAGATAGCCCAGATTTATCGCTGCAGTTAGTGCGCGACACGGTGATCGCTGTTCGTTCGGAAAAGCTCCCAGACCCTTCGGTTATTCCCAATACAGGCAGTTTTTTCAAAAACCCTGTGATTTCAAAGCGCGCTTTTGATGCGTTGCAGTTCGATTTTCCCGGAGTGGTCGGATATCCCCAAGGACACAATAGCGTTAAGGTAGCGGCCGGTTGGCTGATTGATCAGGCGGGCTTCAAAGCAAAGCAGTTAGGTGCTGCGCGTGTGCATGATCGTCAGGCTCTCGTGCTTACCAATACAGGTGGTGCGCAGCAACATGATATTTTGGACCTGGCGGCGAGTATTCAAAGTCAGATTAAAAGTATTTTTTCGGTAGAGCTTGAGATAGAGCCGGTTGTTATTCAAGAGCAACAACAGGAGCCGCGCCATGATTAAAAATTACGCATAGAAGTGCGATACGATTACGATGTTTTGGCGGAACACAATAGCGAGCACGACGTGAAAGCATCGTTTAACTTCGACCCGAGTAATACGCAAAATTTTGTTGGACAGAACAGAGGCCCACACGCTGTCACGCTCGCTTTAGGTATTGACCATGAGTTGGATGAAGACTGGCTGTTAAGCTTAGCGGACATGTATACACGCTCAAGTCACGGGCGTGAAGTAGGTGGTGATCTGGTTATGAATTGGCTGTGGTAGTTGTGCCCGTGCCAGAGCATCAGCACTAGGTTTGTGGGCGAAACAGATAGTCTTTAATATCAATGCCAAAGGTATGGTTTGGTAGGCCATTCTTAATAGCGAACGGTGTGCCAGTAGAATCTTTTGGTGTCGCCGACAGGTCTATGACATAAGGTGATCTTAGTTTTTTGTTTGCATCGGTCACTAGCTCTACCTTCGGTTTAAGCCGTGCGTCAGGGTTTGAAGAAACAACAATGCCGACCTCTCCATTGCTCATTTCAACGAGCGTTCCCGGCGGGTAGATACCTATCATGCGGATAAAGGCTTCCACGAGCTTTTTGTCGAAATGCTTGTTTGTTTCGCCAAAGAGAATTTTCAGTGCTTCAAAAGCAGACTTGCCTCGCTGATAGCAGCGATCACTGGTAATGGCATCGTAGACGTCGACGATAGAGACCATGCGAATAAACTGGTGAAGAAGGCTTGCATCCAGCTGCTCCGGATAGCCCGAACTGTCAACGCGCTCATGGTGGTAGTGCGCTGTATCAATTACGAGTTGCTCTAGCCCCTCTTGTTTACCAAGAATTTCTCTTCCAAAGACGGCATGTTGCTTCATGATTTCATATTCGTCTGAGCTTAGATTGCGCGGCTTGTTGAGTATGTCTGGTGGGGTTTTTGTCTTTCCCACATCGTGCAGCATGCCTGCTAAGCCGAGCAGTTGAAGGTCTTGGTCCGGAAGACCTAAAAAACGACCAAATGCGATTGAAAGTACGCCTACGCGCATGCAGTGTTCAGAGGTGTATTTGTCTTCGTTCTTGATCTTGGTAAGCCAAAGCATCGCGTTTGCGTTGCTGATGATACTCGTCATGCACTCGCGCACAACGGCGCGAGATTCTTCGACAGCAAATGCTTCTCCGTTGTTGATGTCGTTTAGTACTTTTTCGATATGTTCGTGGGTTTTCTCTAGAGTGAACTTAGCGCGGGGCATTTCCTCATGAATGTCACGTGTTTCGCGAAATCCGGCGATTAACTGAGTTGGCGTTTTTTGCGTTGCTTCTTCAGCCTTGAGCCAACGTGGGTCATCGGTTTCGATAAATACATGGCTGCAATGGGTTTGAAACATGGTGATGTCATCGATGGAGCTGATCCTAAAGCCTTGCAGGAGCACGGGAAGCTCCGTCCATGGGCGATCAGGATTGGAAACATACATACCGATTTCAAGAACTTCTACCGGAACTTTGACCTCTGTCTTGCTCGTCTTGTCGAGAGGGCTAGGCTTGTTGATATGGCTCGATGACATTATTCTTTCTTAAAGACCTTGGTAAAACCGCGCACGTAAGCCTCTAAAGCTCTCGTTAGCACCTAAAAATTTAACGATCTTGGAACTTTAAGATTAGTTCAATAAATTTCAGCCGTCTAAAAAAACGCTTCTTATGCTCAATGAAATGAGAACGGCTTAAAAAAACTATCGGTTTGGAGGATGGGGGTTGCGTGAAAAATTTAGTTCTTTGAAGAGAACTTCGCAACGCTCTAAGTGCGGGAAAGAGGGCACTTAGGAACTGAACAGCCTTAAAAGATGTTGGGCGGCCTCAAACGGCGTACTTTGACCGACTATAACGGCCTTTTGTTGTTCAGCAAGGTGCTCTTTTACCGAGGGGTGCTCTTCGAACATGCGCTTTAATTCTTGCTCGATGAGAGTCTCTAGCCAAGCCTTGGATTGATTGTTTCGTTTTTCGGAGAGTGAGCCTGAGCTGTTTGCTTGCTCAAAAAAGCGATCAAGCATCGCCTCAATATCTTCCATACCGTTGTTTGTGAGTGCCGAGCAAGTGAGCGCAACAGGCTCCCAATCGCCTTCACCTCGCATGAGATGTAGGGCGTTTTCGCAGTGCTGCTTGGTTCTTTCTGCTTGCTTTAAGCTGTCGCCATCGGCTTTGTTGATGACGAGAGCATCGGCTAACTCCATAATGCCGCGCTTAATGCCTTGCAGTTCATCGCCTGCGTTAGGTTGCATTAGAACCATAAAAAAATCGACCATTGAGGCGACTTCATATTCGGATTGCCCAACGCCAACTGTTTCAACGAGCACGACATCAAAACCTGCGGCTTCGCATAAAAGCATGCTTTCACGTGTTTTTTGTGCAACGCCGCCAAGCGCGCCGGAAGAAGGGCTGGGTCGGATAAAGGCGTTTTCAGCGCGAGAAAGTCGCTCCATACGTGTTTTATCGCCCAATATGCTGCCGCCGCGGAGAGGGGAACTTGGGTCGACCGCAAGCACCGCTACACGGAAACCTTGTGCAATTAGATGCAGACCAAAGGCTTCAATAAACGTCGACTTGCCAACACCGGGCGTGCCGCTGATACCAATCCGTTTGGCCTTGCCTGTTTGAGGTAAAATCCGATTTAAAAGCGCTTGCGCCTGCACCTGATGTTGAGGATTTGTGCTCTCAATTAGAGTGATGGATTTTGCGAGGGCCCTTCGTCGCACTGGCTCAGAATTGTCCGAGACAAGTTGTTGAGCAAGTGCTTCAATGCCGGTGGCAGAATCCATCATTTCGTCTTTAGCCTTTGATCGCTTCAAGCACCTGACGTGCTGCATCAGGAATGGGTGTTCCTGGCCCGAAGACGCCTTTCACCCCAGCAGAAAACAGAAAGTCGTAATCTTGCTTTGGAATCACACCGCCGGCAACCACAGCGATATCGTCTGCGCCTTGAGCCTTCAATGCCTCTATAAGTGAGGGAACGAGCGTTTTATGACCCGCAGCTTGTGAGCTCACCCCAATAACATGCACGTCGTTCTCAATCGCTTGCTTGGCGACCTCTTCAGGGGTCGAGAACATCGGGCTCAAATCAATATCAAATCCGACATCGGCAAACGCAGTTGCGATCACTTTCGCTCCGCGATCGTGGCCGTCTTGCCCCATCTTGCAAACCAGCATGCGTGGTCGCCGGCCATGCTCGCTCTCAAACGCTGCAATATCGTCTTTAATCATGTTCCAATTTGCATCTTCTTCATAGGCCGCACCATAGACGCCACTAATTGTTCGTGCTTCTGCCTGATAGCGACCATACTCCGCTTCCAGAGCATCAGAAATCTCGCCGACAGTGGCTCGTAGGCGCGCCGCGTCAACACTCAAAGCTAGTAGATTGCCTTCGCCCGTTTTCGCTGATTCAGTCAGAGCGGCCAAGGCTTTCTCAACGGCAGCATTGTCTCGGGATGCTTTGATTTCGTTTAAGCGCTTGATTTGCGATTCACGCACAGCGACATTATCGACTTCAAGAATATCCAGATCGTCCTCGTGGTCGAGCTGATACTTGTTTACCCCAACAATCACGTCTTCACCACGGTCAATTCGCGCTTGCTTCTTAGCTGCGCTTTCTTCAATGCGCATTTTCGGCAGGCCTTGTTCTATGGCTTTTGCCATACCGCCAGATTCTTCGATTTCCTCAATCAACTCCCACGCTTTATCAGCGATCTGTTGAGTGAGCGTTTCCATCATATAGGAGCCGCCCCATGGATCGGCAACCTGCGTAATGCCGGTTTCTTCCTGAATGATGATTTGCGTGTTTCGCGCAATACGCGCTGAAAACTCAGTCGGAAGGGCGACGGCTTCATCTAGCGCATTGGTGTGTAAAGATTGAGTGCCGCCAAAAACTGCTGCCATTGCTTCAATCGTAGTGCGAATCACGTTGTTGTATGGGTCTTGTTCGGTAAGCGACCAGCCAGAGGTTTGTGAGTGTGTGCGAAGCATGCTGGATTTTGGGTTGCTTGGATTGAACTCCGACATGATGCGATGCCACAGCAATCGGCCAGCGCGAAGCTTGGCGATCTCCATGTAGAAGTTCATGCTGATGCCCCAGAAAAACGAGAGGCGGGGTGCGAAGGCATCCACTTCTAGACCTGCGTTCAGTGCGGTGCGCACATACTCG
>NZ_LWFT01001004.1:0-1084 GCF_001635105.1 Oleiphilus sp. HI0079 | reverse complement strand
TGCATCAACGTCAGCAGTGATCAATGGTGATCGCATAAACATTGTTGCGATTGATAATAACGATACTAACACTCCTGTGTGTGTTTACATTCAAAAAGCGGATGGCTCCACGGCTGAAGAGTTTTGTATCTTAGCGACCTCCGATATGAAAATCGGTGCTGGAGAGGTCAACTCTATATCGTTGGCTGTACAAGTTAATGAGGACGGTCTGATTGGGCGAGGCTTGGTGGTTTGGGGGCAAGATGCAATCATTGATTCATATAATGTCTCTCGAGTACATGCAGCTCGCTTTGATTTAGATGGCAACAATCTCGTTGTCGGTGTCATTGCTGGGGGCAATACCGCCAGCGCGGAATATTTTTTCAAGAACCCGGCAGTCGTTGCTTTAAGTAATGAAGCGAATGACGAATTCGCCTTGAGTTACCAGCGAGATAGTTTGCCACCTGCATTGTTATCGGTTGACTCGACATTGACGATTTCAGAGATTGCCGCAGTCACCGATGGTTGGGATGCTCGTTTGGCACCTGAGCTGGTTGCTTTAGAAAATGGCGATCTGGTCTGGACCTATCTAGGAGAGGACTACATTAGCTTCGGGTCTATTTTAAACGGAAGTGCAGTAACGATTTGGCGTGTTCGTTTTGACTCGAATCAAGTTCATAATTTTTCTATCGATGTGAATGAGGCAAGGTTGATTGTTAGCGAAGCGGGATCTTTGATCTCACATCAATCGGCTGGTTCAGACCCTGAAGACAATGTCCTTATTGCGTTTAGAGAATCGGTAAGAAGCGCTGCTGGGGCTCTAGGTTCGCCGTACGGTATTGGCCTAGAAAAAGAGCGCGTTCGTTTGTTTGTCTTGCCCCTCGAGGGAGATTACTTTTCTCTGACCTCAGTTGAGGGTCTCGTGACCGAAGCTGTGTATGATGACGATCCAAACGTCGGTGGAGACACCAGGATGCCTCTCGATTTTTCTAAGGACGACGCTGTTCTTGATGTGTCTGTTTCCAGCTCTGGCGAGGCGGTGCTTGCATGGAGCCTCTGGAAAGACGGTGTGAGCAAAAACAAAGCGCTTCAAGCCGTTCGCCTT
>NZ_LWFT01001003.1:0-1684 GCF_001635105.1 Oleiphilus sp. HI0079 | reverse complement strand
TCCTCGTCGGGTTCAGCATGGGTGGACTGTTGATACGCCATGCCCAGCTTGATTTTGACAAAGGCTGGACCAACAAGTTACATGCTTGCGTTTACATTGGCACGCCACACGAGGGAGCAAAGCTCGAGCGGGCTGGAAAGACGACCAGCAACCTGATTAAAAGCCTCACACAACCGTATCTCAACATCTGGCACTCTTGGGCTGAACTGCGAAGCCAGGGCATAAAAGACCTGCATGATGGCTTCAAAGACAACAAAGAAGCGTTTCATTCGACTGCCAAGCACTGCTTCATAAGCGGCGGACTTCTCAAATCGACATCCGATATCGCCGAGCTTATTGAAAATGCATTCATTGGAGATAGCCTGGTAGTTAAAAGCAGCGCACACCCCGATGTAGCATTAGAAGAACGAGAGAACCAACACTTCAGTGGCCTTGACCATTTTACGCTTGCACGTAGCCCACAAGTCTACAAATTCTTATCGCCCTGGATAGAGGCTCAACGAGAAAAAAGCATACCGCTGAGAATACTGCACCCTGTTCTGCCAAACAAAAACACACCCTTATTTCTCGCTCAAGCAGACGGTTCCTACCTCAGTGATTCAATACGTTTTGCTCTGCAAATGGGCCACAAAGTTTCACACACTGCACATACCATGCATGATTCGATTAGCAACGAGTACTATGATCGCTTCCATGCACTGCCCGTCATCAACCTCTTCTCCAAACCCATAGAAACAGGGCACAAATCGATATCGACGCCGATTTTCAAAACAGTAGGACAGGCACTAAAGATCACCGAAAAGTCGCTTGCCAAGCGCTCACCCAACAAGACCACCAAGTAAGTAAATACGCAGTAAAGGCTTGACCTTACAGTAGCTGTAAGCTTTATTCTTCCTAGAATCAGCTCTCCAGGGGTATTGAGATGAACATCGGTCAGGCAGCAAAACGCAGCGGATTAAGCGATAAAACCCTTCGCTATTATGAAAGCATTGGGCTGGTAAGCAGTCAGCGCGCCAACAATGGCTATCGTAACTACGAAGAGGCGCAAATCAATGAGTTGCGGTTTCTTGCCTCCGCTAGAAAAGTTGGTTTCACAATTGAAGAATGCAGGACCTTACTGGAACTATTCCGTAATCAACATCGGCACAGCAAACACGTCAAAGGCTTCGTACTCGATAAGGTAAGCCATATAGAAGAACAGATTCGAACTCTCGAAACGATTAAATCTTCTCTACTAGATCTCGCTAACCAATGCCGTGGCGATGAAGAAGCGCAGTGCGCAATTATAGCGGGGCTGAGCAATGGTGACCTGATGAGCGGAAAGGAATAAAACATGCGCGATAAAGATAATCAGCACTGCATATCAAGTAACAAAATAGAGTCCGAGCAAGGCGCGGATTGTGTGCACGAACAAACCACCCCTGCGTCATGCAAGTCGGACATGACCTCAAGTTGTTGTGCGCCAAAGCCTATCGAAACGAACTCGTGCCACGATACCAAACAAGAAGAAAACTGCTGCGCCCCGGCGCCCAATAAAACCGATTGGTTACTTTGGGGATCATTGATTGGCGTGTCCGTCTTCTATTTACTGAGTTTTCTAGATCTTGAGCACAGCCATTGGCTAGGCGCATTTAGCCACAGCGTTCGCGACTTAATGCATGTCATGTGGTGGGGGCTTGCTCTT
>NZ_LWFT01001002.1:0-867 GCF_001635105.1 Oleiphilus sp. HI0079 | reverse complement strand
CTTGTCTTGGGATAAATACCGCCAATTTTGTATGGCTCAATGGTGTAAATCCCTTCTTCCTTGGCCTGACTCATCAGTTCAATGGAACGAATCACATCGCCATCAATCTTTAACTCAAGCTTTAGTGCGGCCTGCGGCCCCTCAATGGTGTCATGTGCGCGGCGGAAAATCTCTACCCGGGTCCCTTCGCGCCAATATGTTCCTGGTCGATCGACAACGCGATTCTTGGTGTATTCGAGTAATCCCAGCTCTTGCTCTAAATTATCAAGATTCAGCGCCTGCCCCTCGAACAACTCTAAGGGCCTTGCCAATACCTGAGCGGGCAAATGCCAGCGCTTCCCTTCGAACTTATAGCGAACCTGTGCATCGAGATAAACGAGCCAAGAAATAAGTACCAGAGAAATAATGGAGAATAGCTTAAGCTTCCACCTACGTTTCACTCTGCCCTGCTCGCTTGAAGAAGAGGACGTTTTCGCGGATGTTTTTTTGGATTTGGCTTTAGACATTATCTTTGCAGAGCAAATGCGTCGCTGTTATTGTGCTCTCCGCTTTACGGAGGATACATGAACTCAGAGCTTGTTCAGTCGCTACTGAAACCTACACCTTACTCTCATCCATGTTCAACTATGGAACTGATTGAGACTCATATTTCGTGGATCATTTTGACTGGCGATTTCGCCTACAAAATCAAAAAACCCGTCAACTTCGGATTTCTTGATTTTACGTCATTAAGCGCACGTAAACAGTATTGTGAAGCAGAATTAAACTTAAACTCACGCTCGGCCCCCGAGCTCTATATCGAAGTGCTCGCCATCACCGGCGACGCTGCTGCCCCCAAACTCAACGCTATTACAAACATTGAACAAG
>NZ_LWFT01001001.1:0-582 GCF_001635105.1 Oleiphilus sp. HI0079 | reverse complement strand
ACGGCCACGTTGCTTGAAACTCGGGCCAAAGCAATTCACCGGTTGATGCATTGCTGCCCTCACCGCCGATCCATGGCACGGAAAAGACCCGCACATAAAACAGCGCACCGAAAAAAGCGGCAAAAAACATCACTTCCGAAAAAATGAACCAGCTCATTCCCCAGCGGAATGATCGATCCATCTGCTCGCTGTACATGCCAGCACGGCTTTCTTGGATAACGTGGCCAAACCAGCCGAACAGCATATACGCCATAATCAATGAACCGACAAAGAACATTAACCAAGACATGCCGGTGCTCTCACCAGCAGAAGCTGCGTTCATAACGCTTCCTGCGCCCACCAGTGTCAAGAATAAACCGATGGTTGCAACGATAGGCCAACGACTCTGCGCCGGCACATAATAAGATGTTTCTGCACTCATTTATCTAGACTCCTATTCTCATTCAAGACGCGCTAAACCGCTCGCGGACGTCCAATTATTATTTTCACAGTGCTGCTTGTTGTAAGGCTTGCTCCAAGTCTTCGGGTGCCAAAGTTTCAGTCTGATCAAACAGGGTGTATGACAACGTCAATGTACCCAGA
>NZ_LWFT01001000.1:0-2664 GCF_001635105.1 Oleiphilus sp. HI0079 | reverse complement strand
ACTCAACAGTCTTATTGTTCAAGCGAAAAAACGGCGAATTTACGGTTCTAAGAACCTGAGAAGTCAGCGAAGGATCTTTCAATAAGGATTCGGCAATCTGAGCGTAACTCAGCTCGTCTTGCTTCAGGAGTTTCATTAATGAAGGCAGCGTACTGGGCTTTCGAGGGAGTTGTTCAGTCCGCACCTCAGCCTGCGCAAGCTTTCTAGCAAGCTGCCGCGCACTGGCACGCTGCTCGTCAGTACTATTCACATAGAGACGGTCCGTACCAAACAATTCGAGACAGAACGCTCTATCCAGTTCTGCACGATACTCTTCATACAGCTGTGCGCTGTCTCTTCCGTTACTGACAGGAGAATCTTCTTTCTCAGCGTGTGCAGATTCTTCGCGAACTGCCGCCGATGCAAGCTGGGTCGTCGGTGCATCATCGCTACCG
This sequence comes from Oleiphilus sp. HI0079, assembly GCF_001635105.1. NCBI lineage: Bacteria > Pseudomonadati > Pseudomonadota > Gammaproteobacteria > Oceanospirillales > Oleiphilaceae > Oleiphilus > Oleiphilus sp. HI0079. The sequence continues at coordinate 2,230 of NZ_LWFT01001000.1, read as the reverse complement.
CCCAACAACTTTCTTAACCACGCCATTGCCATACGGTGCTTCCTTTCCCTGCAACTGAACAAGACTTAAGCCAATATGTGAACGAGTGTAATACAGCAATACAAGCGCGCAAAGAATTGAGGCCGTTTATTTCAGCCGATGCGCTGAATATGACGTAAAAAATGCAATAGGTGCTCAATCGTACGATGTATTGATGAGCATATGGCCACCTCATAATACTGACCGCGAGTAAACGTAGGAGGCCTTGCAAAGCGGCACCCCATGAATGGAAGACAACCGTCATTCAAATGTGCTTCTATAAGCAACGGAAACACCGAATCGATAAGGACGGAGTCAACGCAAGATGAACAAAATACTGATTACAGGAGCAACCGATGGCATTGGCTTAGAGACCGCCAAATTACTCGCAGCAAAAGGCCATCATTTATTGATTCACGGAAGAAGCGAGCAAAAGCTGGCCGACACAAAAACCGCATTACATGACTGCGCTCCGAATACCCTCATCGATACATACCGGGCAGACCTATCTCGCTTTGACGACATCCAATCTCTGCTCGTTTCCATCACGAGTGGTCATTCAAGCATCGACATTATTATCAACAATGCCGGCGTGTTAAAAACACCAACTCCCATTACGCCTGAGGGCTTCGATGTCCGGTTTGTCGTGAATACCTTCGCGCCCTATATCTTAGCGAAGGGCCTAATCCCCAGCCTTTCAAGCGATGGACGTATCATCAACCTTTCGTCTGCAGCGCAAGCGCCCATCAATATAGATGCCATGGAAGGCAACGTCGTTTTAAGCGAAGCGTTTCAAGCCTATGCGCAAAGCAAGCTTGCGCTGACTATTTGGTCACAAGAACTAGCGAAAGACTTAAGCAACAGCCAAGTCTCGGTTGCCGTCAATCCCGGCTCACTGCTCGCCAGTAAAATGGTGAAAGAGGGTTTTGGTGTGGCCGGCAATGACTTAAGCGTCGGCGCAAACATTCTAGTGCGCGCAGCATTATCAGAGGAGTTCGCGCGCGCATCCGGACAGTATTACGACAATGACGAACAACAGTTTGCGCCGCCACATGCCGATGCCACTAACCCGGCTATATGTGAGCAAGTAATGGCATCCATTCACAAGATCACCAGTCAGTTTTGCTGAGAACCACCAATATGTAATGCTGCGCTCAACACGCAGACGTAATCTCATCACAAGGAAAAACAAGATGAAAACCATCGGCCTATTAGGCGGCATGAGCTGGGAAAGCACACAAGGCTATTACAAAGCGATCAACGAAGGCGTTAAAAACCATCTCGGCGGCCTGCACTCCGCCAAAATCGCCATGGTGAGTGTCGACTTTGCTGAAATAGAAGCATTACAGATGCAAGACAATTGGCAACAAGCGGGTGAAATACTCGCAAGTGCTGCGGTATCGGTCGAGGCTGCTGGCGCAGACGGTCTGCTTATTTGCACAAACACCATGCACAAAGTAGCAGACGCTGTTCAATCAGCGATTAACATTCCCCTGTTGCACATCGCCGACGCGACTGGCGAAGCACTCGTTCATGCCAACGTCAAAACAGTCGGGTTACTAGGCACAGCCTTCACAATGGAGCAGGACTTTTACAAAGGCCGACTGACACAACACTTTGGCTTGAAGGTCATAACACCGACTACGTCAGACAGGGCTGACGTTCACCGCATCATCTACGAAGAGCTCTGTTTGGGTAATATCCAGACGCGCTCACGCAAAACCTATTTAGAGGTTATAGAGCGGATGGCAGCTCAAGGAGCCGAGGCTGTCATCTTGGGTTGCACAGAGATAGGCCTACTCGTTGAGCAAGCCGATACCGACACACCTCTATTCGACACGACAGCGATCCATGCCCGCAAAGCGGTAGAATTTATGCTCGCGGCTGAGTGCGAGCAAGACTCGTAAACAGGTCGGCTTACTGACGATCAACAGATGAAAAATCAGACGATCAACAGTCGCTAAGGGGTCCAACCGCTACCGATCGCACGAAATGGCAAATCTGGATCAAAGCCGTCGACTTGCTCGGCTAACCATGCGGGGTACGTATTGCTGTTTGGGCCAGGAAACACCACATATTCGTTTGCCCACGGGTAATCACGAGAGGCTTCTAGAATCTGTTTAATCATATCGTCCACACCCTCTCCCCGTTTTTCATAAACGAGCTCAGGCTCAGCGCCGTACCAGTGTCTGTCAGGCAGATCCGCCTCAAC
>NZ_LWFT01000999.1:0-1084 GCF_001635105.1 Oleiphilus sp. HI0079 | reverse complement strand
CTCTGAGCTTCTAGGCTTTGAACAGATTCCAGGCGCGTGTTTAGCTGCTGTGTGCGATATCGTTGCTGAAAAAGCGAATAAGATTGGCGAGCAGTTTGGTGTACCGGCTTTTACAGATATGCATGAGATGATGCGATCCGAAGCAATTGATGTTGTGGTGGTGCTTACTGAAAGTGGCTTGCATCCGCAGCATGTTATTGAGTTGGCCCCGTACGGGAAACACATCATGGTCGAGAAGCCAATGGCGCTTCGCTTGGAAGATGCCGATCGTATGATAGCCGAGTGCGATAAGTATGGTGTGAAACTATTCGTTGTTAAACAGAATCGTTTCAATGTGCCGGTTCAAAAAGCGCGGGAGGCATTGGATGCTGGCCGACTTGGAAAGCTGGTAATGGGCACGGTGCGGGTGCGATGGTGTAGGCCGCAGGCGTATTATGATCAGGACGCTTGGAGAGGTACTTGGGCCTTAGATGGTGGAGTGCTGACGAATCAGGCAAGCCATCATATTGACCTCCTCGAGTGGATGATGGGCGATGTCGAAAGCGTTTTTGCAATGAGTAGAACGGCGCTAGTCGATATTGAGGCAGAGGATACGGCAGTCGTAACACTTCGTTTTAAAAATGGGGCGATCGGTGTCATTGAGGCCACGACAGCAGTGAGGCCGAAAGATCTTGAAGGGTCATTGTCGTTACTTGGCGAAACTGGGTCCATCGAAATTGGCGGCTTTGCGGTCAACCAGATGAAAGTATGGAACTTCTTGGAGGAGTCACCTGAAGATGCAGATGTAATGGACAAGTACTCTGTTAATCCTCCAAATGTTTATGGCTTTGGGCACCAAGCTTATTATGAGCATGTTGTAGATAGTATTCAGAACGAGAAACGACACTTGGTTGATGGTTTGGTTGGTCGAAAAAGTCTGGAATTGATTAACGCGATTTATGAGTCAATTGAGACCGGGAAAGAAGTGTATCTTCATTTCAAGCCACAGCGCTGTAAGCTTGGAAAAGTTTAAATGTCTTTTAAAGAGAAGCACGTTGCCATCGTCAATGTGCAGTTTGGTGAGAATGTCACCATCGTGCAGCCT
>NZ_LWFT01000998.1:0-963 GCF_001635105.1 Oleiphilus sp. HI0079 | reverse complement strand
TCCGTGATTTTATTTTTATAGGTCTTCATCGCTGACTTCAATGAAATTAAAGTCGCTAAGCATCATGCGGTTAATTGAAAGTGCGGGGTAGTGTGGAGTGCGGGAAATGAGATGTATTGAACGTTTTTTGATCTATCGACTGTCGATTGTGCGCTGTGCGGCGTCAAAAATTACATAGCGGTTCTTGCCCGCTTCCTTTGCCTGATACATCGCGCCGTCTGCGTTGCCGATCAATACTTCGGGCGAGGGTGTAAATGGTGTATGCACTGCGATGCCAATACTGGCTGTGCAATGGATATCCGGTTCAAGAACAATACTTGTCAGTTTGGAGACTATGCGCTTGGTAATTCGGTCAAGGTCATAGCGATGGAAGTTGCGCACAATAATCGCGAACTCATCTCCACCCATGCGGGCGACAAAATCGCTATCTCTACTCTGCTCTTTAAGCACTTTGGCGACCGCTTTAATCATTTCGTCACCCTTGTTGTGCCCATGGGTGTCGTTAATGGTTTTGAACTCATCTAGATCAATAAACATCACGCCAAAATGTGTCAGCTCGGTGCTATTTGCTCGCAGCGTGTTTGAAGTGCTTTCGGCAAAACACTCTGCAAGACGCTCTTCAAAGGCGTGGCGATTATGTAAGCCACTTAGCGAGTCGTGCCTTGCGAGCCAAGCGAGCTCGCTTTCTGCTTCGACCCGCCCGGAAATATCGAGCGCGATAGACAGAATTTGCCGTGAGCCGGTCTTTTGGTTAATTAGTGGTACATGGCGCCATGCTAAAAAGCGCAGTCTTCCTTCTTCTGTGATGACGGCGGCTTCATGCTGATATTCGCCATCATCTCTAAGCGCAATGTTCTTCACTTCGCGGATTACCGAATCCAGACAAATTGATGGATCTAGTAGCTTGGCGAAGTGCAAACCTTGAAGCTCGTTTTGGTCATAACCCGTGAGAGACTCCGTGTA
>NZ_LWFT01000997.1:0-802 GCF_001635105.1 Oleiphilus sp. HI0079 | reverse complement strand
GTCGTTCCTTCATAAAGAAGCGCAATACGCGTATCTCGAACGATTTGTTCCATGCCCCACTCTTGGATAAAGCCATGACCACCAAAAACCTGAACACCGTGGTTTGCAGCTTCATAACCCGCTTCAGTACAGAACGCTTTCAAAATTGGCGTTAAGAAACCAAGCATTTCATCAGCAGCCTTCTGCTCTTCACCTTCACCATGCTGAACAAGGTCGGCTTGTTGAGCCGCGAAGTAAATCATTGCACGTGACCCTTCAGCGATCGCTTTTTGCGTCAAAAGCATACGGCGCACGTCTGGGTGAACGATAATTGGGTCAGCCTTTCCTTCAGGATTCTTAGGACCCGAAAGCGAACGCATTGCTAGACGATCTTTCGCATATGCGAGTGCTCCCTGGAAGGAACCTTCAGCAGCCGCAAGACCCTGAATAGAGGTACCAATACGGGCCACGTTCATGAATGTGAACATGCAGTTAAGACCTTTATTCTCCGGACCGATCAACCAACCTTTTGCACCATCAAAATTCATCACACAAGTCGCGTTACCATGTATACCCATCTTGTGCTCAATTGAGCCGCACGTAACTGCATTTCGCTCACCAGCCTCGCCATTAGTATCCGGCAGGCACTTAGGGACGATGAAAAGCGAAATCCCTTTAGTACCTTCTGGAGCACCAGGAAGACGAGCTAGTACGATATGAACAATGTTGTCCACCATATCGTGCTCACCAGCAGAGATAAATATTTTAGTACCAGTGATGCTGTAAGAGCCATCTGCATTAGGCTCCGCTTTCGTAGTTAGAA
>NZ_LWFT01000996.1:0-977 GCF_001635105.1 Oleiphilus sp. HI0079 | reverse complement strand
GGAGGCTTTTTAGATAGCTGAATGACGAATAACCGGAGCCAAAGTCGTCAATTGTCACTGTCGATCCCGCGGCTTTGATACGATTGAGTTGGTCGATAACTGTTTCCATATCTTCCATGAGCATGCTCTCTGTTACTTCAAGCTCAAGGTTTTTCGCGTCCATGCCCGCTTGCTCAAGCGCTTCAACGACGGTATTGACCAGTTTTAAGTCGGTGAATTGCCTTGTCGACAAGTTAACTGCTACCCGAATGTTTAAGCCTGTATTTTCGTTGAGTTGTTGAATTTCACTACAGGCTTTTTTCATCACCCAGTCTCCGATGGGTATGATCAAGCCTGTTTCCTCTGCAATGGAGATAAAATCAACAGGTGATATTTCACCTTTAGTAGGGTGGCGCCAGCGAATGAGCGCTTCAACACTCTGTATCTGATTGGTTTTAAGATCGACCTGGGGTTGATAATGGAGATAAAACTCATCGTTTTCTAGCGCGTGACGCATTTCATGTTCAATCTCCATCAAATGGCTGGCGCGCACGTTTAGTTCTTCGGTAAAGAAGCAGAAACCATCGCGACCTCTCTCTTTTGCTTTGTAAAGGGCCATGTCGGCATTCCGCATCAGAGTTTCGCTACTTGTTGAGTCTGTTGGCGCAATGGTAATTCCAATGCTGGTCGAGATAATGACTTCGTGTTTGCCAAGCTTAATGGGCTTTTTAAGAATCGTCAGGATATGTTCTGCGATAGCGGCAATTTTATCATTGTTCGAAACGTCATTGAGCAAGATGGTGAACTCATCACCACCAAGACGCGCAACCGTATCCTGTTTACGAACACAGGTTTTTAAACGCTCAGCGATGGTAACCAGGAGCTCGTCTCCAGCCTGATGTCCAAGGGTATCGTTGATCCGTTTAAACTGATCAAGGTCTAAAAACATGATCGCAGAACTGTGTTTATGTCGGCGAGCGCTCAGAATCGACTGATGG
>NZ_LWFT01000995.1:0-1152 GCF_001635105.1 Oleiphilus sp. HI0079 | reverse complement strand
ATTTTGATGTTTGCTTGGATGAATCGCGACGCCTTAGAAGATACCTTGAAGACAGGAAGAATGTGTTACTGGTCTCGTTCTCGAAACACGTTATGGCGAAAGGGCGAAAGCTCGGGGCATGGGCAACAGCTAGTTGAATTGAGAACAGACTGCGATGGGGACGTCTTGCTTGCATTGATTGAGCAAGCCGGTGCCGCATGCCACACTCATCGGCGTTCTTGTTTTTATCTCAAATTCGGTGCGCAATCGGTGAAAATTGACTCAGGGCCATAGTGAATATGTCCCGCATTAAAAAAGCCGTCTCAATGAGACGGCTTTTTCTTTGTATACAGGCTGAGCTCGAGCTAGCTCTTTTTCACTTCGATTAGTTCAACTTCAAATAGAAGAGTTTCATTCGGGCCGATAGAGCGATTGCCATTTGGACCGTAAGCAAGGTCCGAAGGAATAAATAGTTGCCATTTAGAGCCAGTAGGCATGAGTTGTAGCGCCTCTGTCCAGCCTGCAATCACGCCATTCACCGGGAATGTTGCAGGTTGACCGCGTTCAACGGAGCTGTCGAATACTTCACCGTTAATGAATGAGCCGGTGTAGTGAACTGTGACGGAATCTGATGCACTTGGTTGAGGACCTTTTCCTTCGGTTAGAACTTTGTATTGCAAGCCGCTTTCCAGCGTTACAACGCCTTCTTTGTTTTTGTTCTCAGCTAGAAATGCATCACCGATCTTTTTGTTTTCTTCGCCCTGTTTCTGGAGGTTGGCGATCTGCTGTTGCTGCATTTCACGTTGATATTCCGTCAGGATTTGAGCAATCTCTTCGTCGCTCAACAGCTGAGGCTCACCGTTAAAAGCAGTCTTCATTCCGTTTGAGAATTGGTCGAGGTCAATATCACCAAGCTCATTACGCATTCGTTGGCCAAACATCACTCCGAATGCATAGCCGATTTGTGCTTCTTTACTTTCGAATTTGTTTGCAGCGCTCTCTTCTGCGATTGCGACTGACCCAACACTCAATGCGCTCGCAGCGATAAATGGCAAGGCAAGTTTTTTCATGTTCATATCAATAATCCATAGTTCTGTGCCGCCTGACCGACAAGCTCAACCGACTTTCTTATAAGAAGACTCAAAACCTTAAGCCTTTTAAGGCCTTACATCT
>NZ_LWFT01000994.1:0-3087 GCF_001635105.1 Oleiphilus sp. HI0079 | reverse complement strand
ATTTTGTGTCGGTATGTAGCCCTTATTTCAATTTATATTTTTAGGTACTGGTGAATTTGTTTATGAGATTATTTGTTTCTTGCCCGCTGGGTATGCAGTACTTGTTGGAACAAGAGCTAATCGAAATGGGGCTTTCGTCAACTCGTGCAGTCAATGCCGGTGTTGAAGCGGAGGCCGAACTTGAGCAAATTTATCGCTGCCTACTCTGGTCGCGAATTGCTAATCGTGTATTTCTTGAGCTCGCTACCGGAAAAATTGAACGAGGATCTGATGTATATCGTCACGCGTCCTCTATCCCTTGGGCTCAGCATTTTAGTGCTGATTCGACATTTTCTGTGTCGTTTGCGGGAACGAATAAAGATATTAACAACTCGGCTTATGGCGCGTTGGCGGTGAAAGATGCAATTGTTGATCATTTCAGAAGTTTGACAGGCGAGCGACCTTCAGTCGACAAAACCGCCCCGGATATACGGGTAAGCGCAAAGCTATCAAAGGGCCGGATTACGATTAGCCTTGACCTTGCAGGACAAAGTCTTCACAAAAGAGGTTATCGCTTAGATAAGGGGCCTGCACCTTTGAAAGAAAACGTTGCTGCTGCTCTGTTAAGGCAGGCGGACTGGAGTGCACTCGCGAAAGAGGGAGGGGCATTCTTAGACCCAATGTGTGGTTCAGGTACGTTTTGTATTGAGGCGGTGTTGATGGCCACCGATACTGCTCCCGGGTTAAGTCGGCAGGAATGGGGTTTTGATAAATGGAAGAAGCACGACGCAGGTATTTGGCTGGCGCTTATTCAGGAGGCTGAGAAACGCGAATGTGTCGGCAAAGACGCGTTTAGAGGCAAGGTCTTAGGGTTTGATATGGATTCCCGAGTAATCGGTGTTGCGTGGGAGAATATTCAGCGGGCAAGTCTTTCTGAGTTTGTTCATGTCGAAAAGCGAAGTATCGACGAACTTCAGATACCTGAAAACATACCGAAAGGCTTGTTGTTGACCAATCCGCCTTACGGTGAACGTATTGGTGAGGTTGATCAGTTGATGGCTGTTTATCGAACGCTAGGCGAGGTGTTTTTAAACAGCCTCCAAGGTTGGCGCGCCGGTGTGTTTACTGGGAATCCTGATCTCGAAAAGTTTATTGGTTGGCGCTATTACAAGCGATATAAGTTTCTAAATGGTGCGATCGAATCAGCCTTGCTTTTATTTGAGCTTGATGAGGCGAATCGTTTCCAGACTGCGTGGTTGCCGCCTCAGGAAAAATTGCGTAATCCTGCTTACTGGCGCGTTGCGAATCAAGAGCGAGCGGCTATGTTGGCAAATCGGCTTAGGAAGAACGAGAAAAATATCGCTAAGTGGGCAAAGAAGAACAGCATTAGTTGCTATCGATTGTACGATGCGGATATGCCGGAATATGCTTTTGCAATTGATCGCTATGAAGATGAGTCAGGCGAGGTTTTTTTGTACGTTCAAGAATATGCACCGCCCAAGAGCGTCGATGAAAAAGCGGCCATTGAACGTCTTAGTGAGGGGCTGAAGACAATTGCACAGACAATGAGCGTGGCAGATTCCAATGTGTTTCTAAAGCAGAGAACGGTACAAAAAGGGAAAGCCCAGTACGAGAGAGAGGAGGACAGTAGTCGCTCTATCGTCGTCCGCGAAGGTGGTGCGCGTCTATCAGTAAAGCTTGGTCGGTATCTTGATACAGGGTTGTTTCTTGATCATCGAGCAGTTCGGCGTTGGATAGCTGCGAACTCTAGAGGTAAAAAGGTTCTAAACCTGTTTTCGTATACTAGTGTAGTTAGTCTTCAAGCCGCAATTGGCGGTGCTTGTAGTGTGTTGAGTGTCGACATGTCACAAACGTATCTCAAGTGGGCTCAGAACAATTTTTCGTTGAATGGATTAGGGGGCGGTAATTATAAATTTGAGCGAGCTAACTGTATGGAGTGGCTCGAAGCCGCAGTATCTGAATCGCCACTACGCACTTATGATTTGATTTTTATCGATCCGCCAAGTTTTTCCAACTCTAAGAGAATGGAGGGTGTTTTCGATGTACAACGAGATCATCAGTATTTAATTGATAGCGCGATGCGCCTCTTAGATGAACATGGTGTATTGATATTCTCAACGAACCTTCGCAAGTTCTCGCTTAGCGAGGATGTCAAAGAAAAGTATAGCGTGAGTGATAAAACCGCATTTTCATTAGATAAAGATTTTGAGCGAAATCATAGGATTCACAAGTGCTGGTTTATAGAGTCTCGATAAGGCGTATTTCAATACTCGTATTTGAGTAGTGTATTGAATTGATACACTTTGATACCGGTACCGTTGTCATTCAGAAGTCGGCCGTATTCAAACGTCCAGAAAGTGTCTTGAAAGATGTTGAAGTCAACTCCGACCATCCAGCTTGTGCTAAATGAATCTGAAAAAATGTCTTCAGTAAGGTTCTCAGTGACCGCCGGGATGACGGTAATTGTCTCTCCAAACGGAGGGACCTCTCCGGTTTTGAATCTCTTCGTTTCGTAGCGGGTTATATCGCCAGTATAGAAGGTGAGTCCATATTTTGCGTAAACGTCGGCGTAGTCAGTAATTCCGAACGCACCACCAATATACCAATTTAGCCAGTCATCAATGTTAATATCGGCTGCGCCGTTGCTTAGATCATCCGACACCACCCCCTGCCCATATCGTAGCTCAGTGAAAAAGTTGCGGTTTATATTTGTACCAATGGTCACTGATGCGCCGTAGGTTTTCGCAGTTAACGGGAACTCCCTGAACTCGATGTTGCCTTCAGGGTCCTCAAGTTCCAAGAGAATCGATTTGAATTGGTTGAAGTGAGCGCCGATCGCAACGTAATCCTTGTTCGCCTTGTTCCCGCTTCGATTATCAGGCAAAGCCTCTTTAGCTTGCGCTGCAAGTGGGCTGGCACTTAGGGTGATAAATAGCAGGAAAAAGGAGAGGTAGCGGGACGGCATGCTGTTCAATCAGGTCTCTAGTCAGATAAAAGTTAGCGCCGAAGCTTCTCATATAAGGCACTGAAGGTACTTGCACGCGTCACAGAACCGATGAGTTCCTATCTAAGTTCTGCAAAGCATAT
>NZ_LWFT01000993.1:0-592 GCF_001635105.1 Oleiphilus sp. HI0079 | reverse complement strand
ACGAACTCAATTTTTGGCGAAAGGGAGGTGGCGCGTTCACGAAGCGATTGGTAATAGTGTTCTTTGCCGTGACTGCTGCCAACAAAAATGATCTTAAGAGGTCTATCTGTTATTGGCTCGACGGCATCTAGCAGAAGTTGATGGCCCTTGAGCTCTGAGAATCGTCCGGGTAAAAGAAGTGTAAAGGGTTTCTCTGGGCCTTTTGTTGACGTCGTTACTTGGGCTGGTTTCTTAGTTGCATGCGTTGAGATAGACGGGCTTACCTGAATGGAGCGGGTGTAGTAGTCGGTATCTACGCCTCGATTAATCTGCACCACATTCTTCGCCCATGGATAGGTTTCGCGTATATGGTGCTCTATGAATTCTGAGACTGCGATACACGCTCGTCCTCTTAACATCGCCGAGTTGTACAAGCGCTTGAGCGCATTCTTGTGTCCATAACAACCGTGGAAGGTGCTGATAAATGGGACGCCCGTCGAACGTGAAGCAAGGTAGACGCTCCATGCCGGCGCTCGTGAGCGCACGTGCAGTAAATCGATGTTTTGCTCGTTGATCAGTCTTTCTAGATGTCTCGCGTTACGCATGATCTGAA
>NZ_LWFT01000992.1:0-1013 GCF_001635105.1 Oleiphilus sp. HI0079 | reverse complement strand
CCTGCCAAGTATTGGGTCAACATTGATGGGCCGATCAAGGAAGAATATGAAGATATGATCAAGAAGGTTCGTTTAGCACTGAGGGATGAGAAAGTGTACGACCAAAAAGCGATCTCGATTCTTTGGAAAATCCGTTGTAAATATGATCCTTCAGCCAAAGAATGCTCGGTGAAAGAGTAAGCGCTGTAACTTAAAAATAGAAGAACGAAAAAAGCGCCTCATTAGGCGCTTTTTTCGTTCTTAACACTTAGAGCTTTCTAAGTTCTTTTTCGAGTTCTCTATCAAGCTTGGCCTTTTTGCCATCTTTGTTTAGTAAAGCAGGAAGATTGCTGAACAAAAGGATGCCCGCGATACAGACGATCGACCAGATGAACTGCTCGGCCCATGCAAAATAGACACATACAGCAATGAGTAGGTGGCTGATGAGCTCGCAGGCTCTCTTGAGGTTCTTAGATGAATTTGTTGGCTCGGTCACGTGTCACTCTCCTTTAATTGCCCCTGCATTCTAGCGGATTGCCAAGCTCATGAGAGAGACATAGGCGACAGTTCTATGAGCGCAGCCTCGCTTTCGTTTCGAAAAGGGCAAAGCAAAAGTACGCGCTGCTTAATTTACAGCGTTCTTTGGGCTGCCATTGAGAAAGGCTTTGATGTTTTGGGTTACGCCATCCATTAGGCGCTGTCTGCATTCTGTAGCAATCCACGCGGAGTGCGGCGTAATGAGAAGGTTGGGTAGCTTGGCAGAAATGAGAGGGTGGTTCGTTGCCGGCGGCTCTTGTTCGAGTACATCCAGCGCAGCGCCTCTGAGGTGTTTTGAGAGAAGCGCCTCGAGCAAGTCCTCTTCATGAACAATGCCCCCGCGCGCTGTATTGATCAGCAGGGCGCCTTGCTTCATGCAAGAGAGCGTTTCTTGGTTGAAAAGGTACTTTGACTCGGGTGTCAGCGGACAGTGTATGGAAATGACATCGCACTTTTCTAAAAATGTGCTCCAGGGCGTTCTGTCTTGAGTCTGTTGA
>NZ_LWFT01000991.1:0-1264 GCF_001635105.1 Oleiphilus sp. HI0079 | reverse complement strand
AAGAAATACCCACCACTTTAACCTCCGCTTTTATCGCCGCAGAAGACAATCGCTTTTACGAGCACGGCGGTATCGATGTCATCGGCCTTGCTCGCGCTGCGGCTCAGTTAATCCAAGCTGGACGTATCAAAACAGGCGGCAGCACAATAACAATGCAAGTGGCCAAGAATTTCTTTCTGACCAGAGAACGGACATTCATACGAAAATTCAATGAGATTTTCCTCGCCATACAAATCGAAAGCGTGCTTTCCAAGCCGGAGATTCTTGAGCTATACCTTAACAAGATCTATTTGGGCAACCGCGCTTACGGTGTAAAAGCAGCAGCACAAGTGTATTACGGAAAAAACCTAGACGAGCTGACGCTTGCGCAAAGTGCAATGATCGCAGGGCTTCCGAAAGCACCATCAAGATACAATCCGATTATTAACCCGGAGCGCGCAAAAATTCGTCGCGACTGGATACTCAACCGCATGCTCGATCTGAATATGATTTCTATCGCCGAGCACAAAGCCGCTCGACAAGAGACAACCACGGCAGGCTACCACAACCCGCAGCCAGATCTATCAGCCCCTTACATAGCAGAGATGGCTCGTCAAAAAGCAGTCGAGCTATATGGTTCTGACGCCTATACCACCGGTTTGCGCGTTTTCGTGACCGCAAACAGCGAGTTACAGGCTCAGGCGCAGAAATCCGTCATCAATGGTTTAGAAGCTTATGATGCTCGCCATGGCTATCGAGGGCCGTTAGACAACATTGAACTTGATGGCTCAGAGAGCGATGCGGAGAAAAAACAAATCCTCCGTAGCTACCTAGCAAAAACACGCTTCACTCCAGCATTAGTTGAGGAAAGCACTTCAGACCAACTGTCAATCTTCTCTCTTGATGGCAAGCGGGGCCACATCTCACTAGAACAAGCAACGCGCGCTGCCCCCTTTATCAACATCAACAAAGTGGGCGAGCCTCCAAGCAATTTTGAAGGACTCTTCAGATCAGGCGACATCATCGAGGCGCGCCTTATCGATAACATGAATAAAGACCACACTCAGACCGAAGAAGGCGAAGTACTGCTGCATACGGAAGAGGCGACGCCGCCACAAGAGGATGAGCACCAAGCCTCGAGAGAGGCCATTCGAGACTATTCATTGTTCAGCTTCGAACTGCAACAAAGCCCCGAAGCACAAGCCGCATTGATATCTATTCGTCCAAAAGACGGAGCCATTCTCGCCCTCAGTGGAGGCTACAACTTCCAAATGAGCAAGTACAA
>NZ_LWFT01000990.1:0-1346 GCF_001635105.1 Oleiphilus sp. HI0079 | reverse complement strand
ATGGCACTACAACTGGTGATGCAGTCGTAACAGTCCAAGTGACAGGGCGGAATGGAGACGCGATCTCTGGTCAAAACGATTTCTACAACGGTGTATCTCAGAACGACACGCTTTCGGTTGGTAGTGGCGACATATTTCTCAATGACTGGAGTTTTGATAACACATTTAACGTTCACGCGGGTTATGTTGGGCAATCTATTTCTGGCTCTCGAGGTGGTGAGTTTACGATTGAACAAGATGGTAGTTTTACTTTCGACACAGACGGTGATTTTGCCTACCTAGCAGAAGGCCAAACGACGACGACGTCCATCGCTTATAGAATAGAGAACGATCTTGGTGAAACGCCTTACTATCCATCGTGGGATTGGGCTGAATACCTAACAGTTGAAATCACCGGAGTAAATGATGCAGCGACAGCGGTCGATGACTTCTATGAGACTGCGGCTGGCGAGGTTAGCTTATTGGCGGCAATAGAATCTTACGATACAGGTTTGGTCATTAATAACACCGTTTTGCTGAACGACCATGATGTTGACCGTGATCCGCTAATTGTTACAGCGATCAATGGCCAGGCTCTGGTTAATGGTACGTTGAGCGTGGCTGGTGACAACGGGGGACTGTTTACTTTAACCGAGAACGGCACATTAACGTTCGACGGAACAGGTGGCGCGGTTGGTGCTTTAAACGAAGGCGAAACGATTACCACCGCGGTCACTTACACTGTTTCAGATGAAAAAGGGAGCACCGATGAGGCGACGATTTCTGTAGACGTAGTTGGTGTAAACGACGCGCCAACCGCTGTTGACGATAATTTAGGTGTTGTTTATCGCGGCGGTTCCATAACCCTGGACGTGGCAGATCTGATTGGTAATGACTTTGATCCAGATAATGGTTCTACCATTGAGCTGAACTCACTTATCGCTGGTACTAAGGGTTTGCTGACGCAGCGCACTAGTCAATTGATCTGGAGCACAAATAATGACTTTGCTTATTTAAACGATGGTCAGACGGAAGATGTCACCTTTGGCTATACCATCAAGGACGAGCTTGGTTTGGTCAGCAATCAAGGTACGGTAACGATCACCGTTGACGGAACTAATGTCGACCCTGTCGCGGTCGATGATTTGGTATACAAAATCAACGGCGGAGACAACAAAACCCTTGCAGAGGTTTCGCCTGTTCTAGGGCAGGATCTCGATCTAACAGTTTTGGGAAATGACCGCGACGGTAATAATGACGATCTAATCGTCACCGAGTTAAATGGTCAAGCCCTTGTCGCTGGAGAGCTCACTATCGCGGGTGACAGCGGTGGTACCTTTACTGTCTTAGAAGATGGAACCATGTCT
>NZ_LWFT01000989.1:0-550 GCF_001635105.1 Oleiphilus sp. HI0079 | reverse complement strand
GAATCTGGATAATCTCATCAGAACCGTTACCAAGTAGAATTTCAAACTCAGCATCCGACGACGCTTCAAGCGCATCCAAATTAAGCAATGCGCGAATTCCAGCCTTGAGCTCTTTACAAGAAGGATCGGGATAACGATTAACATCGACCCGTTTCATTTTCTCTAGCCATTCTTGCTCCAAGGTTCCAGGCCATGGGTTTGGATTTTCCATTGCATCGAGCTTGAGAAAACCGGAAGAGTCCGGCACATGATAAGAATGCATTGCTTTAATCTCCTCGCGAACCAAAGATTCTGCGAGAGCATCTGCATTAAACGAGAGAGTGCTTGCCATAGAACACCTAAAGATTTTATAACTCAAGGTGCCGAAGTAAAACGCTTCGACACACCTATTTTTATTCGAGCCAATGCGGCATCGTTAACATCTACTTGATGCGATACTCTGCCGACCGGGCGTGCGCACTCAAGCCCTCTCCGCGGGCCAAAACCGAAGCAACCTTACCCTGCTCGCTCGCACCATCTTCAGAGAAATAAATAATTGATGACCGCTTCT
>NZ_LWFT01000988.1:0-787 GCF_001635105.1 Oleiphilus sp. HI0079 | reverse complement strand
CCCGATGAATTTTCGAGCAAAGCTCAATACCGCTAACGCCATTAAAATCTTTGTCTTCGCTTAAGAATACGGCACCAAGATCGACGTTCGATTGCATAACGTCGTTAATTTCGTTGGTTGCATCGCGAAGACCAATGGTGTTGTTTCCGGTGCAGACTTTTAAGCCGACTAGGTTGTTGTTGGTGCATACTTCCTTGAGCACAGAGAGTGCTGCTTCGTTACATTCATGTACGAGCACTTTACTGACAATTTGTGTTTTCGCTGTCATTACTGCCTCTATTACTTAGAAAAACTCAAGCTCACCGCAGTCTGCTTCTTCGACTTCGGTCGTACTTGTTGTGGTTGATGTAATGTCAAAATCCAGCTCAGTGTCATTGCAAACATAGATGCCGCACTCAAAAAGTGTTTGACCATTAATCTCTATATGCTTAAAGCTCTCAAAGCTTGGTTTCTGAGAGAGCATGTATTTCATGCTACCGGACTCGAGTCGATTCGGAGTCGACATCCCTAAGCTGGGGATGAAATTATTAAGACTTCGCTTTATCGCCCCGCAAAACGTGTTGCCTACTTCGCCGACAAAGTCATAAAAGCGCTCGTCTGTAAGGGTGTCGGCGGTGGTATTGAGTTTGTTTGCTACAAAGGCTTTGGTAGCGTCGTCATTGTTTAAATGGATTACCGTCAGCACCCTGAACAAGGGCGAAGAAATGGTCAGCAAAACAAACTCTTTGAATTCGCCATGAATGCTCGAGTTAGCGTCTGCAGTATGAATTTCTGTTTCGGCACTCGA
>NZ_LWFT01000987.1:0-583 GCF_001635105.1 Oleiphilus sp. HI0079 | reverse complement strand
CGTTCGACCATTCAATGCGATTGTCGGAACTGCCTTTTGAAGGTCTAGCGTGGTCATCGGCTTGCGCTCGCAAGTCAAGCCAACGGTATAGCAGCCTCGCCGCTTCGATGAAGTTAGAAGAACGGCATTCAGCAACAAACCTCGACTCCAAATCACGCCGCGCTTTTCTATTCGCTTTGTCGCGATGGTAAGCACGAAGCAGCGCTTTAAATCGCGTCCTCAATCGATAGCAGGCAAAGATAAAAACAACCAACAAGATCCAATCAAACACGCTTCGTTCTGACATGAAGTCGACCGTCGACTCAATAGCAGAGCGTAGATAGTAACGAGGGCTCAAAACGGTGGTAATGGTTTGCTCCGGCAAAACCTCAACCTTAAATGTGCGACTACCGAGATCGAACCAATGAAAACGTCGTTCTGGGATGGTAAACCGTCCGGGTTTCTCTACCACGTAGGTGATTTTCTCAATGCGTTGAGCCAGGTAGTCACCGCGATTTACCTTGTCGCTCAGTTCAGGAGGTGTCGGGTAGATAGAAAGCCCGTCGTGCGTTCGGTCGAAGCGCAATTCAGGGAGCATCATCGC
>NZ_LWFT01000986.1:0-827 GCF_001635105.1 Oleiphilus sp. HI0079 | reverse complement strand
GGTTAGAGCATTTTGATGATCCAATTTGTCATGAGGTGGATTCAAGTGGTGATCGTTGCCACAATCGAGTCGCTAAGTGTGAAACCCCTTCTGATTTCGAGTTAGGTATTAGTGACCGCTGCGATTTGCATCGATTGGATATCTAAACGTGCAGCAGGCTTTAGGAAAAGTTGAGCTACGAGACTTGTTTGAGGCGTTTAGCCGTCGTCCGGATGTGTCGCATTATCAACTTTCCGGTTTGATTGCGCGTTTCTTTGAAACGAGTCGTTTTCGGAACCTAGAGCTTGATGTCCTGCGGTTAGATAAAATCCATCCATTTATTTCAGGAAATAAATGGTTCAAGCTGAAACATCATCTCCTCGCTGCTTATGCCTCGGAGCACAATCATGTTTTGAGTTTCGGGGGCGCTTACTCGAACCATTTACACGCTTTAGCCTATGCCGGGCATCATTACGGTTTCAGTACAACGGGCATTATAAGAGGTGAGAAACCGTCTCGGAGTAAGCTTTCACCAACGCTCATTGAGTGCGAATCATGGGGCATGTGCCTGAGGTGGATGAATAGGCAAGACTATCGACGTTATGCAACAGCTGAGCATAAGAGTCTTGTTCAATCGAGCTATCCCGATACGTACATTATTCCAGAAGGAGGAGAGGGGCTTGCCGGTTTGCAGGGAATAAGAGAACTAATGGAGCGTTTTTTCGACGAGCTCGATGAGGGCTACGATATTATCTTAACTCCGGTAGGTTCTGGTACCACTCAGGCTGGCATTATCGCCGCTGCGCCACAGAGACAGCGCGTTATAGGGGTGTCCGCTTTAAAGGGTG
>NZ_LWFT01000985.1:0-775 GCF_001635105.1 Oleiphilus sp. HI0079 | reverse complement strand
GACAGCGCATTCGGAGATGCAACCGTTCGCCAAGTGATGGATATGACGACCGCCCTCCAATACAGCGAAGATTACGCCGACCCGAAAGCCGATATTTGGCTCTATTCCGCCGCCGCCAGCCCAATGCCTAAACCCGCGAATTACAAGGGCCCTAACGGCTATTACGAATATCTTCAAACGGTTCAAAAGGCCGGTAAACACGGAGACGCATTTGCTTACAAAACGATCAATACGGATGCATTAGGCTGGATCGTCTCCCGTGCGACAAACACCGATCTTGCCAAGCTCATCTCCGAAAAACTATGGAAAAAGCTGGGGGCCGAGCAAGACGCTTACATGACGGTGGACGCCAAGGGCACGCCTTTTGCCGGCGGCGGCATCAGCGCTGGCTTGCGTGATTTAGCGCGACTTGGGCAAGCACTCCTTAATGACGGTGAGTTCAACGGCCAAGGTATTTTCCCTGCGTCGGTTGCACAAAGTATTCGAAACGGCGCAGATAAAAACGTCTTCGCCAAAGCCGGCTACAACACCATGCAAGGAGGAAGCTATCGCAGTATGTGGTGGCATTTTCACAATGAGTTCGACGCGTATGCAGCGCGTGGCGTACATGGTCAAACAATCTATATCGCGCCAAAAGCAGACATGGTGATCGTTCGATTTAGTTCTTTCCCAACAGCTAAGAACGCAAAGATCGACCCCACCTCTCTGCCGGCCTACGAGGCTTTGGCGTCCTACCTATCAGCAAAACAAATCGAGATTTATAAAAAATAAGCCA
>NZ_LWFT01000984.1:0-357 GCF_001635105.1 Oleiphilus sp. HI0079 | reverse complement strand
GCTTGAGTTCCCGATTCCAATCTCTGCCAAGCTAGCCGGTGAACTTTGTCGCTAGATCAAACGCATTTGAAGTAATGAGGACAAGAAAGAATGTCTGGTTATCAGTCAGTTTTGAAAGAAGGTCTTTTTGAAGGCAAAACCATCATCGTCACAGGCGGTGGAAGTGGCATTGGTCGCTGCACCGCACATGAGCTGGCAAGCCTCGGCGCCCATGTCGCCCTCGTTGGCAGAAAGATCGAAAAGCTCGAAGCCGTGAAAGCAGAAATTGAAGAAGACGGCGGCTCAGCCGAGGCACATGCGTGCGATATCCGAGATGAGGACGCGGTAAAAACATGTGTGAAAGCGATTAAACAGAAC
>NZ_LWFT01000983.1:0-11176 GCF_001635105.1 Oleiphilus sp. HI0079 | reverse complement strand
GCATCAATGTCGGTATCGAGAATGTGGCCGAAATAAGGGTTGGCAGCGGCATTGTTGACCAAAATATCCAACTTGCCGTGCTTATTGGCGATATATTCAAAGGTCTGCTTGATCTGATCCATATCACCAACATGACAGGCCCATGCTTCGGCGGCGCCTCCTGCTTCGATAATCGCATCAGCGACAGCTTGGCAGTCGTCGATCTTGCGGCTTGATACGATGACATGTGCACCCTGTTCCGCCAGCAGCTTGGCAATCGCCTCACCAATCCCACGACTTGCGCCCGTTACCAATGCCACTCTTCCTGTTAAATCAAATAATTTGGTCGTCATTCTATTCTTCCTAATCCTTGTTTCGATTTAATTCTGCTCTGTTCAATAGTGTTTCGTTTAGACCGATCTTTCGCGTTGTGCATCAATCCAGCAAGGCATCGGGGACAACAACAACTTTGCCCTTCACTTCGCGATTCATCACTTTGGCCAACGCATCTTGAGTTCTGGAAAGCGGAAACACCTCATCCGTCTGCAAGCGCACAGCGCCTTCTCGATACCAAGCGAACAGCTCCTGCATGTTTTGCATAAAGATCATCGGCTCGTGCATCACAAACGAGCCCCAGAACACGCCAATCACTGAATACTCTTTTACGAGCGTTAGGTTTACGGGCAATTCTGGGATGGAGCCCGAGGCAAAGCCAACGACAAGCAACCGGCCATTACGCGCCATTGAGCGGGAGCAAGCCGCAAAGGCTTCGCCGCCGACAGGGTCGTACACGACATCAGCGCCCTTGCCTTTGGTCAGCTCTTTGATTCGGTCTTTTAGGTTTTCATCGCTATAGTTGATTAGCTCATCAGCGCCATTTTCCTTGGCCATCTCAAGTTTTTCTTGCGATGAACAAGCTGCGATAACGCGCGCACCCATAGCTTTACCAATCTGTACAGCCGCGATACCCGTTCCGCCGGCTGCGCCCAACACTACGAGTGTCTCACCTTTCTTCAAGCGAGCACGTTGTTTTAGGGCATGATGCGCCGTGCCATGCGCGCACATTAAGTTTGCAGCATCTGTATTTGGAACATCGTCTGTAATCGGCAATACCATCATTGCATTCGCGACAATCTTTTCCGCAAAGCCACCAAAGTCTTTGCTCGAACCGATTAAACGCTGGCCAACTTTGAGGTGCTTAACGCCCTCACCCAATGCTTCCACTTCACCGCAAAACTCCATTCCAGGAACAAAGGGGCATGCCGGCTTGGCTTGATACAAGCCTTGCACCAAAAGACCATCAGGAAAGTTCACACCGGTGGCCAGAACTTTAATCAATACTTCACCTTTACCGGGCGTTGGCGCTTCAATTTCTTGCAGCTTTAAGTCTGAAATCGAACCGAAGTCGTTACATACAATTGCTTTCATTTTCTTTCTCTTTGTTAAGTCGGACATCTAAGGTCCGACGAACACCAAAACAATTCATCATCCTCGATAGCACTGCTCGTCGGGGACCTAATGTTTCCTTCCGCACTCCACGTCGATCTAGGAGTGTCACGCGAGCAATCACAGTAGCGCTTGGGCTGCTGCTTTAACTTTCTGTTTTAACTTTCTGTTTTAACTTTCTGTTTTAACAACGTGCAAGGCACCCATCGCCAGCGGGGCAACATACGCGCCCACCTTACTGGCTTTTTTGCTTGAGGCGTTGCCATCAAGCGCACGTTTCGCAACACCTTGAGCAATCGCCGCCAAACGGAAATAACTAAAGGCTAGATAAAATGCCCAATGGTCTATCTTCTCGATTCCCATCGCTTGACAGTAACTCGCCACGTATTCGGCCTCAGTGGGAATACCCAGCGCACCTCGATCTGCACCGGCCAGACCGCTCATATCGCCTGCATTGGCGGGCATACGTAATTGCATACACTGATACGCCAGATCGGCAAAAGGATGACCAAGCGTCGATAGCTCCCAATCAAGCACTGCAATGACGCGCACCTCATCGGGCGCGAACATCATGTTGTCAAGGCGGTAGTCGCCATGTACTAGCGATACCCGTCCATCATCCTCTGGAATATGTTGCTCTAACCATTCAATTAATTGGTCCATCGCCGGGATTTTCTGAGTCTCTGAATCTCGATACTGCTTCGTCCAACGAGAAAGTTGGCGCTCAAAGTAGTTACCTGGTTTACCGTAATCGGCTAAGCCAACGGCATCCACATCAACAGAATGGATCGCTGCTAGCACCTTACCCATTTCCTCGTAGGCCTGCGTACGTTCTTCGTTTGACGGAAGTTTTGGCAAAGCTGCATCCCAAAAGATACGTCCTTCACAACACTCCATCACGTAGAACATGGAGCCAATAACGTCTCTATCTTCACAAAGGTGATACACCTTAGGTGTTGGTACAGCGCTTTTTTCGAGTGCCTTGTAAACACGATACTCACGATCAACGGCATGGGCCGACTTCAATAACTTGCCTGGTGGCTGCCTGCGCAGAACATACTGGCCTTTGTCTGTTGTTAGTTTGAATGTTGGATTCGACTGGCCACCAGAGAATTTTTCTGCACTTTGCAGTGCACCAAAACCGTCAATATGTTTGCCGAGATAAGCGCCTAAAGCTGCAAGATCGAGCGAATCCACTTCAGGGTTCGTCGTTTCCGTCATCGTTTCCGTCGTCGTTTCCGTCATAATCTTTCCTCTTCTTTTTGTTATCTCTGGATTAACGAGACATGGCAGCATACGCGCCGGCATAGCCTGCCGCGAGCCCGCGACCAAGCTGCATCATATGCACCTCGTCTGGCCCGTCAGCCAAGCGCACAACGCGCGCCATCTGATAAGCCTGAGGTAAGAATGTATCCTGACTCAATCCCATCGCGCCATGAATCTGCATCGCTCGGTCAATGACATCACATGCCATTTGAGGTGCAACAATCTTGATCATCGAAATAAGAGACTTTGCCCCCTTGTTACCCAAGCGATCCATTTGATCTGCCGCCTTCAACGTTAACAAACGCGCCTGCTCAATTTCACAGTACGACTTTGCAATCGCCTCACGCACCGAACCCTGTTTGCTGAGAGGACGGCCAAAGGCAACGCGTGTTTCGGCACGCACACACATCATCTCCAAAGCGCGTTGCGCTGCGCCAACTAAACGCATGCAGTGGTGAATACGACCTGGGCCCAAACGGCCCTGCGCGATTTCAAAACCACGACCTTCACCAAGAATGATGTTCTCAGCGGGCACCCGCACGTTATCAAACACAATGTCTGCATGCCCTTCCGGTGCATCATCGTTACCAAACACTTTCATTGGGCGCACCACGTTCACGCCAGGCGTATTCATCGGAACAAGCACCTGAGATTGCTGAACGTACTTGTTGTCGTTGTCCGGATCGCTCTTGCCCATCACTATCATGATTTCACAGCGTGGGTCACACGCTCCTGAGATGTACCATTTACGGCCATTGATCACATACTCATCACCATCACGCACGATACTGGTTTCGATATTGGTGGCATCACAAGACGCGACATCTGGCTCTGTCATCGCAAAAGCAGAACGTATTTCTCCAGCCAGCAAAGGCTCAAGCCATCGTTTCTTTTGTTCTTCAGAACCATAGCGGACTAACACTTCCATATTGCCCGTGTCAGGCGCGCTGCAGTTAAAGATCTCCGAGCCAAAGCGAGTACGACCCATGATCTCTGCGAGTGGCGCGTATTCAAGGTTGCTAAGGCCTGCACCGTAGTCTGACTCAGGCAAGAACAAATTCCACAAGCCCTGCTCTTTTGCGAGCGCTTTTAACTCTTCAATTTGAGGCGGGATAGCCCAGCGGTCTTCGCCATTCTCAATGGCCTCGTTTAACGTATTTTCAATTGGGAAAAGGTGCGTATCCAGGAAACCCTGAACTTGTTTCATTAACTGTTTGGTACGATCTGAATATTCGAATTCCATCTGTCTCTTCCTAATGTAAGCGTCGCGGTTACGTTTGCGACTTCAGCGCTTGCCGGCTTGCGTATTTGCACAGACAGTACAAATACCCGCGTTTAAATCAGACAACCAGTGTAAAAAGCCGAACAAAATCATTGAAGTTTATTTCATTTATATCGTTTAATAAGTTTCAGTGATCACGCTACATAAAACTCGCTAAATACCAAGGCTAAAGGGGTGAATGAGCATGCAACTTTCGAAAATCGATATGAACCTATTTATCGTGCTCGACACAATTTACAGCGAACGGAAGCTCACCAAAGCGGCGGAAGTACTGCATATCACCCAACCAGCTGTCAGCAATGCGCTAGCGAGGCTTCGAGGCCACTTTAATGACGAGTTGTTTGTCCGGCAGTCGGGTCAAATGGTGCCTACACCCTTAACCGAGAATATTATCGAGCGCGTACGCGAAGCCCTGGCGTCTCTTCAGAGCAGCTTAAACGAGCATGACGCATTTGATCCGCAGCAATCCAATCGCACCTTTCGCTTCTCGATGAACGACACGTCTGAGGCATACGTTTTACCTCGACTGATGGAGGTAATCGAAAGTGAAGCGCCAAACATTAATATTGAAAGCTATACCATTCCTCGAGCGGACATGGTGCGCGCATTTAGTGCGGGCGAGCTGGACTTTGCTTTGGATGTACCAATCATCAACCATAGCGATCTGGTGAATACCCCTCTCACGACGGATCGCTACGTATGCGTAGCGCGCAGCGAACATCCTCGTATCGCAAGTACATTGTCACTCGATCAATATATGTCTGAGGCACACATTCACGTCTCGAGCCGTCGAAAAGGCGGCGGACAGATTGACGCCTATCTCGGGCGACTGGGCCTACAAAGAAACATTAAACTGCGTATTCAGCATTCCAGAGCTGCGCGACCCATCGTAGCCAAAACAGACATGCTACTAACCATTCCTGAAAGTCTAACTAGGGGAACAAACTTGCAAGTATTAGAACTGCCGTTTGCAATTCCAATGTTGGACTGGCACTTGTATTGGGCTGAACGACATGAGAGCGACCGAGCACACCAATGGATGCGAGAGAGAATTTTCGATATTTTCAGAGAGTAAACATCCCACAAATACGTGCCATGTTTTCTAGCCAATCGGCATTATTTCTTTTGGCAAATGAGTACGCTATCTTAATCGCACTAAATTTCATTAAAACAATAAGAGAGCTCCATGAACGAAAATACCTTTAAGCTATCCATCGGCCTGTCTGCTGCGATTTTTCTCGCGGTCTTTATCTTTTACGTTAGCCCCAATGCTTTAGCAGATGGCGATATTATCGGCGCCTTTGCAGCGGGATTCGTCAATCCCTACGCGACCGGCTACTCCATCGATGTGATTATGTGCTGGTTTATTATGAGCGCGTGGATTCTTTACGAGCGTCAGCAATATGGCTACAAATACGGCTACCTTTGCATTGCCCTCGGCATGATGCCCGGTGCAGCTGTTGGCTTTGCGCTCTACTTATATTTACGAATGAAGCAGCAGTCCCCACAAGCTGCAATCAGCGAATGAACATTAGCTCACAGCGATGATCCGCGTCTTCAGTCACGACAATGCGATGGTCGTGCACAACATCAAAAACATTCTGGAAAACAATGGCATTGCCTGCGAGCTGAAAAACCAGTTCGGAGGAAGTGCCGCCGGAGAGGTACCGCCCATCGAAGTTTGGCCGGAGATTTGGGTCGAAGAGACACATCTCGACAAAGCGGTTGAACTGATCGAAGACGTCATGCATGGCGTCAGTGATAAAACGCACTGGCGATGCTCTAACTGCTCTGAAGAGAACCCTCCTGCTTTTGAGATTTGCTGGAATTGCGAGAAAGAAGTATCACTTGATGAACGGTAAACGATGAAAACAACACTCCAATACCAATCACAGTTAGACTGGGCTTTAGCCCACGGACTCTTTTTACACCCTTCAATCGAACGACGCGAAGTCAATGGTATTTACGGGATGTATGCTACGGCGGATATTCCGAAGGAAACTCTATTGGCAAGCTTCCCGTGCGATCAACTTATCGATTCAACAAAAGGGCCTTTTGGGGACTCTGAAGATGCTAGAGCGCTAAACTGGCTCCACGCAGCCGCCTGCGAGCTGGGGAACAAAAACACAACCTTCAACGGAGTCATCGCGGGATTTGAGAGTCTTGCGGAACTAAAACGCTATTCGTATTACTTTTTTAATGAGGACGATCTTGCCACCCTAAATGATATGCACCCTGTTCTATGCATGTGGGTTCGAGAAGCCAAACAGCAGGCCGACCATATCATTGATATTGTGGAAAAAGCAGAGCCCTCTTGCAGTAATGAAGACATCGTTTGCACTTATCTAAATATGCGCAGCCGAGCATTTCACCCCTTTGGCGTTGTCCCTGTGCTCGATCAATTCAACCATTCTGATCTACTTGGGCAATCAGACAAGTTCAGCGACGGAAAGCTCTGTGTCCACGCGAAAGTTGATTATCAAGCCGGAGCACAACTTTTTATTAGCTATGGGGCGAAAGACCTCTATGATCATGCGATTCACTATAATTATTTTGACCAATGCGGCCCACACTTTATAAATTTCGGCAAAAAAGCAATTCACTCTGCCGAGGGCGCTATTGGTCAGAAAGTGCTCGCGCACATCAAACGATTTTTCCCGGTCAACGAACTCGATATCGCCGGACAAAAAGCTTTCAATCTAAACGCTCCACTGATTCTGCTGATCGAAGATTCGCCCTCTGTCGATTTAGTCAAAGCGTTAACCGAGATAAGCAGAGTTCGGATCAACAAGCCGGCTCAAGAGACGGAAGTAAAAGCATTTGCGATAGACTATTTTCGGACGCTACTGGACGACCAGATAAAGCTCAATCAAGTTGACCAAGTCGATGAGTCTACCGTCCCCGATAAGCTATTACGCTTTTATCATCTTTTGAAAAAAGAAAAAGCCATGTTAATGGCAAATAGACAGAAGTTGCCTTCTTAGCAGATCGATATAGCACGTCGATATCAAGCGCGCGATTGATGCTGGAGGGAGAGCAGTCACTCGCTATTGAGAAGCATCTCGACAAAACTTGGCAATGCTTCGCCTGCTTTCCCTTCGACATGCCTGTCAAAACTGGTATGCACTGCAGAAGGCTCTAGGTTAATTTCTATTGTTTCAGCACCTGCACGATTTGCGACTTCGACAAACCCCGCTGCGGGATACACGTTCCCTGAAGTACCAATAGACAGAAACAAATCGCACTGCTCCAATGCTTGGTAGATTTCATCCATATAGAGTGGCATTTCACCAAACCAAACAACATGAGGGCGTAGTTCTCCGACAGCACCGCAATTCGAGCACACAGATTTCTGCGTGGTAGCGACTTCAGTCGCTTCCAGCGACGCACATGCCTGACAACGTACCTTTAACAGCTCACCATGCATATGCCTGAGGTTGACCGAACCGGCGCGCTCATGAAGGTCATCTATATTTTGTGTGACGAGCAAAAAGGACTGCCCATTGATGCGCATTTCGTGCTCTAGATGGGCTAGCGCTTTATGTGCGGGGTTCGGCTGAATATCAGGGGAAAGCAAACCCGCTCGCCGCTGATTATAGAAGTCGAGCACTAACTCCGGATCACGCTCAAACCCTTCAGGCGAAGCCACATCTTCAACGCGGTGATTCTCCCATAAGCCGTCACTGGCGCGAAAAGTTTGAATGCCTGATTCTGCAGAAATTCCCGCGCCGGTGAGCACAACAACTGAGCGATATCTCATGGATGAATCTCCCGTCTTCTATGTGATTTATTTTTCTCTATCCAAGATACGCAAAGCACGCAGCCAAATCTCTTCTTTGTGCGCGAGCGACATCGCCGCATATGCCGGACTGGTCGAAGGCATTACCGATGACGCAAGCCCTCTTTCGAGAAGAAAGCTCTTGCCTAGATGTTTTTGAAAGGTCTTGGCAGAGGCTTGGCCGTTAAACAACACGATTTGCAGCGTAGGATGTCTCTCAAAAAATCCGCAAAAGTCATTTACCGAAACAGTGCGAGTGTCGATGTCTGCATCCATACTTCCGGGCCGATGACAGCTCGCAATCGTATCCCAAACCGAAACACCTTTGTTCATTAGCGCGAGCGTTCTTTGTTGATAATCCGCATCATGCGCTACCCCCGTTAACGTCGCCATAATCTTCCAGAAGGCGTTTTGCGGATGGCCGTAATACTGTTGCAGTTCCAATGATTTTTGACTGGGCATACTGCCAAGAACAAGGACTCTTGTTTTGTCGCTCTCCAATGGAGGGAAAGCGACATCGATCTGTTTATCCGGCTGAGTGCTAGTCACAATGCGCGATAACAGCCGCAGAGGAACGCTTGGCTTTCTCCAGCGCGGCATCAAGGCTTTCGTCCCGCGCCAAAGCAACACCCATACGACGCTTACCGGCAACTTCCGGTTTACCAAATAAGCGTAGGCTTGTGCCCACCTCGGCCAATGCATCATTTAGTCCAGAGAAGCGCACGTTGCGGCTATCACCTTCAACCAAAACAACGGACGAGGCGGACGCGCCAAGCAGTTCGATCTCTGGAATAGGCAAACCAAGAAAAGCACGCGCATGCAGCGCGAATTCAGACAAGTTCTGAGAGATGAGTGTCACCAGCCCAGTATCATGCGGACGTGGTGACACTTCGCTGAAGTAAACATCGTCACCCTTGATAAACAGCTCAACACCGAACAAGCCGTTACCGCCAAGACTGGTCGTCACTTTGTCTGCAATATCCTTGGCACGTTGCAAAGCTAGATCTGACATTGCCTGAGGTTGCCATGACTGTTGATAGTCACCGTCTTTCTGGACGTGTCCGACGGGCGCGCAAAAAGAGGTGTTACCGCCATGGCGCACCGTCAACAAGGTAATCTCGTAGTCGAAGTCGACACTGCCCTCAACAATGACCTTACCCTTACCTGCTCGACCACCGGACTGCGCGTAATCCCATGCAGCCTGAATCTGGCTTGCATCGGTTAAACGGCTCTGCCCTTTACCTGAAGAACTCATAATCGGTTTAACGAAGCACGGAAAGCCAATGCGCTGTACCGCCGCAGAAAAATCGTCAAAGTTATCTGCAAACGCATAGCTTGATGTTGGCAAGCCAAGCTCTTGTGCTGCCAATGAGCGAATGCCTTCACGATTCATTGTGAGGTTTACCGCGCGAGCTGAAGGTACAATTTGGAAACCTTCGTCTTCAAGCTTTAACAACTCCGATGTCGCGATTGCTTCAATCTCGGGAACAATGAAATCCGGCTTTTCGTGTTCGATCACATGACGTAAAGCGCTTGTGTCCAACATATCAACCACATGAGATCTATGGGCTACCTGCATGCCGGGTGCGTTCTCATAACGATCAACCGCAATGACCTCTACGCCAAGACGCTGAAGCTCAATGATCACTTCTTTGCCTAATTCTCCAGCACCACAAAAAAGCACCTTTGTTGCGTTTTCCGTCAACGCCGTTCCGAGTGTTGTCATTATTCCGTCCTGTTATCCAGCCTCATAAAAATAAGGCCAGAGTATGGAATACCCCGGCCTTTCTCTTTGTTCTTAAATATACGCACTTTTTTCGCGCTCGCGCACCTTGACCATAATCTCCGCTTTTTCAGCTTCAGATTTAGCCCCCCAACCGGCTATTTCTTGGCCGCTTCTGTGGCAACCAACGCAAATATCGGCGTCATCTAGCGCACAAATACTGACGCATGGGGAGGCAATAGGTTTTACTTCGTTCTCTGTCATGAATGCTCGTCTTCAAGTTTCTGTAAATGCTTTAGGTAACGCTGCGAGTTCGACACATAATGCCCCGCGCTCATTTCAAGCATCTTCATTTGTGGTTCTGATAGCGTACGTTTTACCTTGGCAGGACTCCCAACAACCATTGATCCATCAGGAATTTCCATGTTCTCGGTTACCAGTGCGTTGGCGCCTATCAAGCAATGCTTGCCAATTTTAGCGCCATTCAGCACAACCGCGTTAATGCCGATCAGGCTGAAATCACCGATTTCACAACCATGTAACATCGCCTTATGGCCAACCGTAACGCCCCTGCCGATGTTGATCGGGCAGCGGGGGTCAACATGCAGTACGGCGGCGTCTTGAATATTGCTCTGCGGCCCAATGACCACTTTATCGTTATCAGCGCGAATCACCACGTTAAACCAAATGCTTGCGTCTTCATGCAGCTCAATGTCACCCACCAAGGTGGCGTTAGAGGCGACAAAACCTGGTTTTCCGATCAACTTTGGCGCTTTATCTTTCAGGCTGTACATCAAATCTACTCCGCTGATAATCATCGAATATTGTTATATTTGCGTCCATAGCAAGATTCAGGAACTCCACCAATACGATGGCGGTCAAACCCCAGATCTCATATTGCTCGTTATTGTGGATGTAGTGGTACGATGGAACCTGCAATGCAATACCTTTGTAGGTCATCCGATCTAATCGGCTCGGCTTCGTGTCGATAAAGTATTCCAGGGGAACCTTAAACACGCTGTCTAGCTCGTCGAGGTTGGGTTGTATCGGGATGTTCTCCGGAACGAGACCAACATAAGGCGTAACCTGAATACCATGCAGCGACACCACTTGACTCAGAGGGCCAATCAATTCTACCGCCTCTGGAGGAATGCCGACTTCTTCATGCGTCTCTCGCAATGCCGTTGTTTCTAGGGAAAGATCTTCTTCATCAAATTTCCCGCCGGGAAAAGCGACTTGCCCACTATGGGTTGAGAGCGCAGCTGAGCGTCTTGTCAGAATGACCTCCGGCGTAGACGCGTTGCGCGTGACCGGGACGAGCACACCCGCCTGCGGCAAGCCTTCACCCAGTTTGCGCGGTTTGTAAGCCTGAAGGCGAGATGTAAACTGATTTATAAGGCTCATCGAATAATACTACTAATTTGAGGCTACGAACCTTAGCATAGGGGCTAAGAATTGTTAACGAGTGCCCTACCAAACGGTGAGCACCACAATGATAAAGCGAAGACGGACACATTATCGATGAAATACTGCAGCGGTTGCGGCGAAGAAGTAACGCAAAAAATACCCGATGACGACACAAGACACAGGTATGTCTGCCTCGGATGCGAAACCATTCATTATCAAAACCCAAACATCGTTGCTGGGACTATTCCTGTCCACGAAGGCAAAGTCTTATTGTGCAAACGCGCAATAGAACCCC
>NZ_LWFT01000982.1:0-804 GCF_001635105.1 Oleiphilus sp. HI0079 | reverse complement strand
GATCAAACCTTCTGCAGCATTCTCAAGCCATGCACGTTTGATGAGCGCCCGTCCCTGCTTCTGACCTTGCGTAAAGCCCAGAGAAATGAGCTCTGTGAGGTTTTGATAACCCTTTTGGTTTTTCGCTAGCAGGGTCATCACATACGGACTTGCTTCATCCTCTTCGTTTTCAAGATAAATATCTGCGCCTAGAATCGGCTTTGCTCCGGCGCCTCGAACGGCTTTGAAGAATTTTACGTACGCACAGAGATTCGATTGATCTGTAATCGCAATAGCAGGAATGGCATTTTCCGACACCTTTCCAGCGAGCGCTTTTATTCGCACAAGCCCATTTACTAGCGAAAACTCAGTATGCACGCGCAAGTGGATAAATTGTGACGGAGCACCAGAAGACATGGAGCGGATTTCACCTACAAATATTAGAAGTGGGGGGTATCGCTATGAAGCTCTGCAATGCTAACACGGAGCATGGGGTCTATAAATCCTAGAATGAAAATTAAAAGTGCGGCAACGAGTGCATTCCAGATGCTTGGTCTGCTCGCCTTCTAATTACGCGTTTTAGAAGTGACTTTCGCGATAGGATCATATCGCTCAAACATGTTTCCGTACTGCTCTAGCAAAGCGTTATAGGTACCGTCTTTTTTGATGCGATCCAGTCCTTTATCAAACACATCCCTGTCCTCTTCAGAGAGAAACAGATAACGATATTCACTAACATCAAACAACTCATGGAACTGGACTTGCTGAAGAAAACGGGGGTCACCTGGGTACTCTCGCTCCACCGCCTGTCGCCAAAAATAGCCA
>NZ_LWFT01000981.1:0-724 GCF_001635105.1 Oleiphilus sp. HI0079 | reverse complement strand
TTGTTGATTAAATAGTTCTTTCAAAGCCACGGCGTTCATGCGGTGGCTTTCTTCTTGCTCCCGATGTACTCCGTTGAAATGACATTAACCTCCACTTGGCTTTAGTGAGGTTAAGCGACGAGTTTATAGGGAGAATTCTCGTGTCTATTATGCCTGCTTACCTAACCATCGTATTGGTTTGGTCTACAACACCTTTAGCAATCTCTTGGAGTGCCGAGACGATGACGCCTGTTGCTGCACTAGGGTTGCGTATGCTTCTAGCGGCGGTTGTCGGTTGGGTGATGCTTTATGTGCTGGCGATCAAGATTTCATGGGAGCGCGATGCTGTGCGCACGTATGCGTTTTCTCAGTTGGGTATCGTGGCTGCAATGCTTTGTGTTTATAGTGCTTCGCAGTTTATTCCCTCAGGTTTGATATCTGTATTGTTTGCTTTAGCGCCGCTCTTATCCGGGGTTTTCGCTTATTTTGTGCTTTCGGAGAATAACTTCACGCCAGATAGAATTGCCGCTTTTTTAGTCTCGTTTATTGGCTTATGTGTGATTTGTCTTGATGGCGTGGTGGTGAGCGGCGAGGGTTATAAAGGCGTTTTGTTTTTGTTGCTTGGCGTGTCTCTCTACAGTTTTAGCGGCGTAAAAGTGCAGCAAATTGGTTTTCAGGGGAACCCCCTGGCGACAACCGTTGGCAGTGTTGTCATGTCTGTACCATTGTTTGGTTTTGCGTGGTT
>NZ_LWFT01000980.1:0-1370 GCF_001635105.1 Oleiphilus sp. HI0079 | reverse complement strand
GCACAATGACAAACAATAAAAGTATTTTTATCACGGGTATTTCCCGTCGACTCGGCCTTGCGCTCGCGCATCATTTCTTGGATACGGGGTGGGAAGTTATCGGTACCTATCGTTCAGAACGTAAGGAACTTGATGCTCTTTGGGACAAAGGCGCGACGCTTTATCAGTGTGATTTTCAGGACATGGATGAAGTGCAGGATCTAATCTCAACGGTGAGAACAAAGCACCTGCAGCTGCGCGCCCTCGTCCACAATGCCTCCGATTGGATGGCCGAGGGTAAGGGCTACCCCAACGCAGAAGTGTTTGACCGAATGATGAATGTGCACGCCAAGGCCCCTTATTTGATGAACATGGGCTTGAAAGACACGCTAGTGGGTAGCGAAGGCGAGCTAGCCGACATCATCCACATTACAGATTATGTCGCAGCACGAGGTAGTAAAAAGCACTTTGCCTACGCCGCAAGCAAGGCCGCTCTCGAAAACCTAACGCTTTCGTTTGCCGCCGCCTGCGCGCCAGAGGTGAAGGTGAATGCGGTTGCACCTGCCCTACTCAAGTTCAATGAAGACGATGACGAGGCCTACAAGAAAAAAGCCGTACAGAAAGCGGTTTTACCATGGGAGGGCTCGTTCGAAGCCGCGATCGAAGCCGTAGAATATTTGTTAGCCAGCCGATATATCACTGGCCGCACAATCCATTTGGACGGCGGCCGTCATCTCAAATAGCCGCAGCGACTAGGTCGAGCTGGGGTCTAACAAGTCTTTGAAAGGCTGAAAATCGCTCAGTAGCGCGAGAGCGGGGTCTTCCGACATCGCTTCGCGATAGCTTTCTTGCTTGGTTAGGGCTCTTTGTAGGTAGCGAACCGCTTCCTCTTTATGATCCATGGCAGCGTAAGCACACCCAAGTTGATAAAAAGCATGCCCATTCTCGGCGTCTAGCTTTAAGGCTTGGTGACACAGATTCGCGGCCCACTGCGGCTCACCTAACTCAAGTACGGCGTCTGCTTTGTACGTAAGCGCCTCACAATCGTCGGGCTTGAGCTTCAAAATCTCATCGTAAATCTCTATCTGGTTCGAGATATTCGGGTCTTGCCCTGCACGCAACCAAAGCGATTGAACACCTTGTGTTAGTTCTATTTCTTCTCTGTTTTCTTCGATCACCTGAGACTTCTGATGAAGTTGCTTCTCGATCATATCAAGCCGCGATTCATATTCATTAATGAGCTTGGAGATTTCTTCGTCCGCGAGGCTATGAACACGGTCTTTCACTTCACGTAACGAGTTCCAACCAACAATAAGCAAGATGGTACTGGCTCCTGCAATTAAGTAGAAAAAATACGTCACGGTGTCCGTTGCATACGCCACGGCTCTGTC
>NZ_LWFT01000979.1:0-768 GCF_001635105.1 Oleiphilus sp. HI0079 | reverse complement strand
TTCTATTAACTGCGTGCACATCGCCAGACATCTACTACAATCGCGACTTCAATCCCCCTGTCTATTTCGGTGCGCACATTGTTCAATCTGGCGAGANGCTCTACAACATCGCTTGGCGCTATGGACGTGACTATAAAGAGTTAGCAAGTGCTAACAACATCCGCTCGCCTTATGTACTTACTGTCGGACAAAGAATTAACTTGGAGGTGGACGAGAACTCTTATCGTTCTCGGCCTTCTGGATCATCTAAAAGCGTTAAGTCCTCGAGCAATGTAACAAAACGTAAATCGCAGGCCGTTTCTGGTAACAAAAGTACAAACAATAAAAAACCTAGTATTTCCAATAACATAACATGGGGGTGGCCACATGTTGGCCTGATACTTGCCAAGTATTCTGTGAACTCACGCAATCGGAATATCAATAAAGGAATTGATATCGGGGGTACCGAAGGTGATGAGATTCGCGCAGCGGCTTCAGGAGAAGTTGTCTACGCAGGGAACGGATTACTGGGTTATGGAAACTTGATTATCATCAACCACAGCGAGCGTTACCTAAGTGCCTATGGGCATAATGAGGTCATTTTGGTCAAAGAGGGCGAGAAAGTCCGCTTAGGCCAACGAATAGCAAGGATGGGACGAAAAGGTCAAAAGCCGCTGCTCCACTTTGAAATTCGCAAGGACGGCCAACCGGTAAACCCGGAAAACTATTTGCCACATAGATAAAACAGCCTGATCAATCAGGTACAGAAGACAGCTAGGTTATTTCGAT
>NZ_LWFT01000978.1:0-831 GCF_001635105.1 Oleiphilus sp. HI0079 | reverse complement strand
AATACTAATTTCGGATGAGCGCTTGGGTTACATCTCAAGCGCTTTGTATTTTTCACGTAGTCTGTTGCGAATCGCGACGGCTGACAAATTCAACAGAGCGATAACCGCCACCAATAAAAGTGACGTTGCATACACGAGTGGTCGTGCTGCTTCTACGTTCGGGCTTTGAAATCCAACGTCATAGATGTGGAAGCCCAAGTGCATGAATTTTTGGTCTAAATGCAGGTAAGGGTAGTTACCATCAAGTGGAAGCGAAGGCGCTAGCTTTACCACACCAACTAACATCAAGGGCGCAACTTCGCCTGCTGCTCGCGCAATGGCCAGTATTACACCGGTCATCATTGCTGGGCTTGCCATTGGCAAGATAACGCGCCAAAGCGTTTCTGCTTTGGTGGCACCCAGCGCGAGACTACCCTCGCGAATAGAACGCGGGATACGAGAAAGACCTTCCTCGGTAGCAACGATAACAACAGGCAAAGTAAGAATTGCGAGTGTAATTGACGCCCAGAGCAAGCCACCGGTGCCGTAGGTTGGTGAAGGTAATGCTTCAGGGAAAAACGCCTGATCAATGCCCGAACCCACGAAATAGATGAAAAAGCCCAGCCCGAATACACCGTAGACAATGGAGGGTACACCTGCCAGATTATTTACTGCGATGCGAATAATACGCGTCAACGTTCCCTGATGGGCATACTCTCTCAGATAGACGGCCGCGATTACACCGAATGGTGTCACGATGATCGACATAATGATCACCATTAATACCGTGCCGAAAATAGCCGGGAAGATACCACCTTCGGTGTTCGCTTCGCGTGGTTCGTCGCTTACAAA
>NZ_LWFT01000977.1:0-1478 GCF_001635105.1 Oleiphilus sp. HI0079 | reverse complement strand
ACATCAACAATACGATTTGACGACAAGAAGCTCGCAATCGCATCAAGAGGAATCGTTGGTATGGCCGTCTCAATAGGCTCTGAGCGAACTGTCGGACTCAGCTTTTTCACGCCGTTGTTAGGACCTTCCTTCAACGTTGTGATCTTGCGTTCGCCATCAATATAAATTAGGCCGATCACATCACCGGGATAAATAAGATGCGGGTTGGAGATCTGCGGATTTGCATGCCACACTTCTGGCCACAACCATGGTGACTTCAAAAAACGTTCTGAGATATCCCAGAGTGTATCGCCTTTAACAACGGTATAACGCTCGGGATAGTCTTCTTTAAATTCTGGCGATGCCATAAGTTGAAAACTCAACAACAATAACGCCGCACATCGAATCAAAATCTTGGGGATCATGGTCTGCCTATAACTCTTATCGTTCACGTAATTGGTGCGTATGCTTTAAAGAGTGACGAACATAAGCGTCTCCTCATTAAGGCACCTTCACACTACCCATCTAAAAAACTATAGATGAGAGCGCAGCAATTTGTACTAAATTACCTTTCTATTAGATAATAGTAGCAGTGTATTCGTGATATACACCACAAATTGAGCATTCATCTTTAAGAAGCAACTCTAAACCTATGGCGATATTAGAAATATTGGAATACCCAGACCCGCGACTTCGCAAAATTGCAAAGCCAATTAAAGAAGTCACGCCCGAGATCTCAACATTGATCGATGACATGTTCGAAACAATGTACGATGCTCCCGGCATTGGGCTTGCCGCAACACAGGTCGATCGGCACATCCAGCTGATCGTCATGGATTTATCAGAGGATAAAAGCGATCCGCACGTTTTTATCAACCCTGAGATTACTGTGTTAGAGGGCGACCCAGAGAAAATGCAAGAGGGCTGCTTATCCGTTCCTGGCTTCTACGAAGATGTTGAACGCATTGAGCACGTATTGATCAAAGCCTTGGATCGTAACGGAAAAGCTTTTGAACTTGAGGCTACGGGCTTGCTAGCCGTCTGTATCCAGCATGAGATGGACCATTTAAATGGCAAACTATTTGTCGATTACCTAAGTAAGCTAAAACGCAACCGCATAAAGAAGAAATTAGAAAAGCAGCACCGCGAAAGCGCTTGAGACTTTTAACTCCGCGAATTGAGAAGTACATTGAGAATAGTATTTGCAGGAACGCCTGAGTTCGCAGCAGCGAGTCTTCATGCGTTGGTGGCCGCTGGCCACGACATTGTAGCTGTCTACACCCAACCGGACCGACCGGCTGGCCGAGGCAAAAAACTAATGCCTAGCCCCGTTAAAGCGGAGGCCATAGAGAAAAACATACCCGTATTTCAGCCTTTGACACTCAAAGATGAAGATGCTCAGGCAGAATTAATCGCGCTCAAGCCAGACCTAATGATCGTTGCGGCTTATGGCCTGATCCTGCCCAAAGCCGTGCTCGACATCCCAGCTTTTGGTTGTG
>NZ_LWFT01000976.1:0-767 GCF_001635105.1 Oleiphilus sp. HI0079 | reverse complement strand
GAGCTGCATGACGAACGCCTAGAGGCGGTATTTTTTGCCGACTCTGGCTCGGTTTCAGTCGAAGTTGCGATGAAAATGGCTATTCAGTACTGGGCTAGTCTTGGCAAACCCAACAAGCAACGCTTTCTCACTGTCCGTAATGGCTATCATGGCGATACATTTGGCGCGATGTCGGTATGCGACCCCATCAACGGTATGCATTCCTTGTTTGAAAAGACACTCGCTAAGAATGTGTTCGCCCCCGCTCCTGAAACCGCGTTCGGCCACATCTGCAAGGGCCAAGACATTGCTGAGATGACCGCCCTACTCGGTCAGCATCGTGAAGAAATTGCAGCGGTTATTATTGAGCCGATTGTTCAAGGCGCTGGCGGTATGCGCTTCTACTCAGCCGATTACCTCAATCGGCTGCGCACCCTGTGCGATGAGCACGGCGTTTTACTTATTTTTGATGAGATCGCGACCGGCTTTGGCCGCACAGGGAAAATGTTTGCGTATCAGCATTCCGACATCATCCCCGACATCATCACCATGGGCAAAGCCCTAACAGGCGGTTATATGACCATGGCCGCGACGATGACCACGCGAGAGATCGCCGAAACAATCCAATCGCAAAGCCCGGGTGTTTTCATGCACGGCCCGACTTTCATGGCAAACCCTTTAGCCTGCAGCGCCGCTCTGGCAAGTTTAAATTTGCTTATGGAGTATGATCTAGAACCGCTTATTGCAGGCATCGCCTCACAACTTGAAAACGGTCTGGCACCCTGCTG
>NZ_LWFT01000975.1:0-1060 GCF_001635105.1 Oleiphilus sp. HI0079 | reverse complement strand
AAGAGATCTCAAGTTTCAACTTGATGATCAGTCTGGTAAGACAATAATTACCGTCTATGATGGTTCAACCGAAGAGGTTGTTCGTCAGATACCGGATGACGTTGTTCTGCGTTTGGCGCGGGACTTGCAACAAGATCAGCCAATTAGTTTATTCAATGCAAAAGTTTGATTAGACCGGCGGTTACCGGAAGTTCTGGGTAGGGAAGCAAGGGCAAAAGGCAAACTTTTGCCCTTTTTTGTCTATGGGCTTAAGCGCCTTTATTAGGCGTTTACACAAATCAGCACAAGTAGGTAGTAGTTATGGCAAATGTATCATCTATCGGGATAGGTTCTGGTGTTTTGACCAGTGATCTGATTGATCAGTTGGTCGGCGCTGAGCGAGAGCCTACGGAAAAACGCTTAGACGCAAAAGCAGAAGCCGTAACAGCTGAGCTTTCTTTGTTTTCTAAGATTCAATCTGCAGTGACGGATCTACGTCTTCCTGCACGTACACTTTCTAACTCCGCGACATTTAACGAGTTATCGGTGACGAGCAGTAGCAGTGCGTTTACGGCTTCGGCGGGGAGTTCTGCGTCTGCAGGCTCATATACCTTGGAGGTATCCTCGCTAGCAAAGTCACAATCCCTTAGTTCTGCAGCTTTTGCAGACAAAGATACGACTGAGTTAGGCGAAGGAAAGCTTGCATTTACGATTGATGGAAAGACCACCACCATTACCATTGATGCAACCAATAATACGCTTGAAGGTATCGCCTCGGAGATCAATTCGGCGAGTGGTTTGGATGCAAGCGCAACGATCATTAATAACGGTAATGGCTTTCAGCTCGTCATCAGTGGAAACAAAACAGGAGCTTCTAATTCTATAGATATATCTGTTACGGATGATGGCGATGGTAACAACACGGATAATCTGGGACTTTCAAGCCTGTCATATACCGCGGGCGCTCAGAATCTCACGCAGAACCAAGCAGCTTCCGATGCGGCATTTGAATTCAATGGCATCCCTATTACGCGCAGCACTAATACGGTTGACGATTTGGTTGAAGGCTTGACCATCAATC
>NZ_LWFT01000974.1:0-719 GCF_001635105.1 Oleiphilus sp. HI0079 | reverse complement strand
TTTGTCTTGCGACATGAACTCGACTAGACCTTTGATCGTTCTTATTTGCTCGTTACTGGCGTCTTCACTCAAGCCGCTGCTTTTTAGCTCTTCATAGAGTTTGGTCTCGGAAACGTAGTGTGCAAATACCTTTCGAGGTGCGTTGGCGTTGTTCTCAACTGCGGAGAGTGCTTTGGCAAAACGCTCTAGCTTTAGCTTCTGGTATCGTGAAAGCTGCTCTGGAATCAAGCTAAGTAAATGGTTTCCCCACCGGCTGTTGCAGTGCGCCAGTGATTGCATGACATCATGCATTTGTCGCTCATTAATACCTAGATGTGGGAAGCGGCCGAGTTGCATCAGGCTCGCTAAGCGTTGTTCTTCTGTAAGCAGCTTGAAGTCGCCGGACGCCAATTGTAAGACTGTACGCAGGCAAGACATCTCGTCAGACCCAAAAATGCCGCGATGCCCTTGTAGCGTATAAGGCACATTCGCGCGCAGTAAGGCTAACTCGATTGGTGCAGCTTGGCTCCAGTAGCGCACTAAAATCGCGGTATTTTGCAATGCCTGTTCGGAGTGTTTGGCGAGTCGCTTCGTCAGGCTGTTCAGCTCATCATTGCTTTCACAGATTTCGACCTGTGTGTCCGGGTTTGTTTCGCTTGGGATGCACAATGCGTCTTCATGGTATGGGCTGTGGGAGATCAATTGATTCGCTAATAGGGCCACCTGATGGCCGTAGCGAA
>NZ_LWFT01000973.1:0-854 GCF_001635105.1 Oleiphilus sp. HI0079 | reverse complement strand
CGTTCTGACAAATGAATCTCAGGCGCTGAAAAAGCGGGTGGTCAATAAGAGCGACTTCAAATCGGGAGACAGGTATGCCGCCGTGCACAGGATCCATAATCAGTTTGTGGTAATTGCCGAGCAGGTCGTCTACTTGAAGAAGCAAGAGAAATCCTTTTTGATCTAGTCTGTTGTAGGCTTTGTATATACTGAGTATAGCGATAGTTTTTGTCTGACGTTGGTATTATTGCGTCTTTGCTTTACCTTGAGATCAGCTAGCCTATACTCAGAAGATATATGTTGAATACAGTGCAGTTATGAATCCCAGCTCAGACCAAATATTGGTGATCGACCCTAGTGCCGATGACCGTGAAAAACTGGTCGCCTACCTCACCGGTAAAGGTTACTTTGTTCAAACCGCTAAGAGTCTTGAAACTGCGCACTTGCTTACGTTTGAAGAGCCTCCCGATCTTATTTTTGCTGATGTCCCCAGCGAGCAAATAGAACTATTGCCTTTTTTCGATGGCGAAAAACGCAGCCCCCTCGTGATTGTATCGATCGCAGAAACTGCCGGTGATGTTGTCGCATGTCTAC
This sequence comes from Oleiphilus sp. HI0079, assembly GCF_001635105.1. NCBI lineage: Bacteria > Pseudomonadati > Pseudomonadota > Gammaproteobacteria > Oceanospirillales > Oleiphilaceae > Oleiphilus > Oleiphilus sp. HI0079. The sequence goes on along the minus strand of NZ_LWFT01000973.1, from coordinate 281 downwards.
GGGCCGGTGCTCAGGACTTTATTCTTAAACCGGTGCGCGATTATGAAAAGCTAGATTCCGTCATTCATAGAACGCTCGATCAGATTCGGCTAGCGAAGTTGAACAAACGTCTGCGTTCTGAATTGGAGGAGAGAAATCGAAAGCTGCGAGAAGGCATTCATGAGCTGCGAACTGATCAAAAAGCAGGCCTTCAGGTCCAGCTAAAGATGTTGCCGCAGCGCCAAAAAGAGCTAAACGGCTTTCACTTTGACCACATTATTCGCCCTTCGCTTTACTTGAGT
>NZ_LWFT01000972.1:0-13234 GCF_001635105.1 Oleiphilus sp. HI0079 | reverse complement strand
AAGCGGTCAAAGAGCCAGCCTGCCAGAAGCCCGATCACCATCGATAGAGCAATGAAAGCTAAGGTCCAAGGAAGCCCGATTAACGCAATCATAATCAGCGTAAGTGATAGGGAGTTCCAAGGACTTGCAATCAGAAAAGCCATAACCTGGCCAAGACTCGCGCCCTTGCGTCGCAATTCCATTCCAACCATGAGGATGCCGTGGCTGCATAAATCCATGAAAACACCCGCGAATGTCGCACGCAATAAGCCTGTCTTCGTGCCTCCTTTGCCGAGCACAGATAGAACGAAATTCTGCGGAATTTGACTTAGCAAGCCAACCATGAGAATGCCAAGAGCAAGCCCCCACCACATGACATGCATTAAGTCGCGAACGCTGTGGCTAAATGCGCCTAGCCAATGGCTGTGCTCAAGATCTAGAAAACTCAGTAAATAGAAGACGGACACGCCAATCAATGATCCCCAAAGTAACCAATCGGTTTTATTGGGCGCCGGGGCGCAGCAGTTTTCTTCTTGTTTGGTATCGTGGCACGAGTTCGTTTCGATAGGCTTTGGCGCACAACAACTTGAGGTCATGTCCGACTTGCATGACGCAGGGGTGGTTTGTTCGTGCACACAATCCGCGCCTTGCTCGGACTCTATTTTGTTACTTGATATGCAGTGCTGATTATCTTTATCGCGCATGTTTTATTCCTTTCCGCTCATCAGGTCACCATTGCTCAGCCCCGCTATAATTGCGCACTGCGCTTCTTCATCGCCACGGCATTGGTTAGCGAGATCTAGTAGAGAAGATTTAATCGTTTCGAGAGTTCGAATCTGTTCTTCTATATGGCTTACCTTATCGAGTACGAAGCCTTTGACGTGTTTGCTGTGCCGATGTTGATTACGGAATAGTTCCAGTAAGGTCCTGCATTCTTCAATTGTGAAACCAACTTTTCTAGCGGAGGCAAGAAACCGCAACTCATTGATTTGCGCCTCTTCGTAGTTACGATAGCCATTGTTGGCGCGCTGACTGCTTACCAGCCCAATGCTTTCATAATAGCGAAGGGTTTTATCGCTTAATCCGCTGCGTTTTGCTGCCTGACCGATGTTCATCTCAATACCCCTGGAGAGCTGATTCTAGGAAGAATAAAGCTTACAGCTACTGTAAGGTCAAGCCTTTACTGCGTATTTACTTACTTGGTGGTCTTGTTGGGTGAGCGCTTGGCAAGCGACTTTTCGGTGATCTTTAGTGCCTGTCCTACTGTTTTGAAAATCGGCGTCGATATCGATTTGTGCCCTGTTTCTATGGGTTTGGAGAAGAGGTTGATGACGGGCAGTGCATGGAAGCGATCATAGTACTCGTTGCTAATCGAATCATGCATGGTATGTGCAGTGTGTGAAACTTTGTGGCCCATTTGCAGAGCAAAACGTATTGAATCACTGAGGTAGGAACCGTCTGCTTGAGCGAGAAATAAGGGTGTGTTTTTGTTTGGCAGAACAGGGTGCAGTATTCTCAGCGGTATGCTTTTTTCTCGTTGAGCCTCTATCCAGGGCGATAAGAATTTGTAGACTTGTGGGCTACGTGCAAGCGTAAAATGGTCAAGGCCACTGAAGTGTTGGTTCTCTCGTTCTTCTAATGCTACATCGGGGTGTGCGCTGCTTTTAACTACCAGGCTATCTCCAATGAATGCATTTTCAATAAGCTCGGCGATATCGGATGTCGATTTGAGAAGTCCGCCGCTTATGAAGCAGTGCTTGGCAGTCGAATGAAACGCTTCTTTGTTGTCTTTGAAGCCATCATGCAGGTCTTTTATGCCCTGGCTTCGCAGTTCAGCCCAAGAGTGCCAGATGTTGAGATACGGTTGTGTGAGGCTTTTAATCAGGTTGCTGGTCGTCTTTCCAGCCCGCTCGAGCTTTGCTCCCTCGTGTGGCGTGCCAATGTAAACGCAAGCATGTAACTTGTTGGTCCAGCCTTTGTCAAAATCAAGCTGGGCATGGCGTATCAACAGTCCACCCATGCTGAACCCGACGAGGATGAGTTCGTCGATAGGCAACGGATAGTGCTCAAACAGTTGTTGAATTTTTTCGCTAAGCTCTTGGCCATTTTCTTTGATGGCTAGCCCGCTGTTGTAGCGCACAAAAAGAGGTGTGTAGCCGCGCTCTGCTTCTAACTGATGGCCATAATTAGTGGTGTGCTTGTCCGCAGTCTCGTAGTCCCAGATAGACTCTGTATTCGTTAAACCGTGAACGAAGATAATAAGCTTATTGCTGATCGGCAGTTCTACCTGCTCAGCAATTGATTCGTTTAGATTAAGGCGGTAGTTGTAATGATAAAATGCCATGTCGATGGCCAGACTGCTCTCGTCCTCTGCAAGAGAGTCACCAAAAACGCCATTTAAAATACCCTGAAGCTTGATCAGATTTTGACTCATTGTATCTACTCGAAGTGCCTAATTCTTGATGTTCGATGGCAGTGCTGATCCAAGAGGCTGCTGTCTTAGACCAAGCATATATAACAAGTAAGCCTAGCTACTCCGTATTGGTCAAGTTATATCGATCGTGAGTAGCGTCACGTCAGGGTATTCAGCGCTCGTTGTTGCAATGTAGTTTGCGCTGTCGCTGTTTGGTCTTTAGGTTTCAGAAGTGAGGGGTGGTGAGGTCCGATAGCCGTTTTATTGGTCGCAAAAAAAAGCCCGACACTCATGTGAGTGTCGGGCTCTTCCGTGCTTTCGCTTATACCATTTTGATTGGTTGAGCTTTGACGCTCAGATCTTCAGATGGTGGTGCGAACGAAGTGAGGTTAATACCTTCTACTGCTTCTTTGTATTCCTCTAAGCTTGGGAAACGACCCAAGACAGTCGAGAGAACAACCATTGGGGTCGAACCTAATAGCGATTCGCCTTTCTTCTCTGAGGAGTCCTCAACAACACGGCCTTGGAACAGGCGAGTAGATGTCGCAATGACGGTGTCACCAGGTGCAGCTTTCTCTTGGTTACCCATGCACAGGTTACATCCAGGACGCTCAAGATAAAGGATGTTTTCGTACTGAGTACGCGCTGCTTCTTTTGGATGCTCATCATCGAAAACGAAGCCTGCATATTTCGCTAGGATATCCCAATCGCCTTCCGCTTTTAGCTCATCAACAATGTTGTATGTTGGTGGAGCAACAACAAGAGGCGCTTTGAATGTAATAGGGCCTTTCTTCTCCAGGTTGCGAAGCATCGCAGCGATAATTTGCATGTCGCCTTTATGCACCATACAAGAGCCAACAAAGCCTAAGTCAACTTTACGATCCGCGTAGTATGACGTAGGACGGATTACGTCGTGCGTGTAACGCTTAGATACGTCTTCATTGTTAACGTCTGGGTCAGCAATCATCGGTTCTTCGATTGCATCTAGGTCAACAACCAACTCAGCGTAGTACTTCGCGTTGTCATCTGGAGCAAGCGCTGGTTCTTCACCAGACTTGATGCCAGCAATACGCTTGTCTGCTAGGTCGATTAGGCCTTGTAACATCTTGGCATCGTTATCCATGCCTTTGTCGATCATGATTTGGATACGAGATTTTGCGAGCTCTAGAGACTGAATTAACGTGTCGTCTGTAGAAATACAGATCGAAGCTTTCGCTTTCATTTCTGCAGTCCAATCGGTGAACGTGAACGCTTGGTCTGCTAATAGAGTGCCGATTTGTACTTCGATAACGCGACCCTGGAAGACGTTTTCGCCGCCGAACTTCTTAAGCATTTGAGCTTGCGTTGCGTGTACGATGTCGCGGAAGTCCATGTGAGACTTCATGCTGCCTTTAAATGTTACTTTTACAGACTCAGGGATTGGCATTGCACATTCGCCAGTTGCAAGCGCGATAGCAACCGTACCAGAGTCAGCACCAAACGCGACGCCCTTAGACATACGAGTATGCGAGTCACCACCGATGATGATTGCGCGATCGTCAACAGTAATGTCGTTCAATACTTTGTGAATAACGTCTGTCATTGAATGGTAAACGCCTTTCGGATCACGTGCTGTGATCACGCCGAACGCATTCATGAACGCCATTAGCTTAGGCGTGTTCGCCTTTGCTTTGCTGTCCCATACCGAAGCGGTGTGACAGCCAGACTGGAATGCACCATCGACGCTTGGAGAAATCGTCGAAGCCGCCATGGCTTCCAGTTCCTGACAAGTCATCGGGCCAGTCGTGTCCTGAGAACCGACAATGTTAACCTTCACGCGAACGTCAGAGCCGGTGTGAAGAGGTGTGGTAGATTTTACACCTACCGCATTACGGTTGAATATTTTCTCAACAGCTGTAAGACCTTGGCCTTCGTGAGAAATTTCTTTAGATGCAGCGTAAACATCAGGAGCCTCAATACCGAGGGTTTCGGCTGCGAACGTCTGGATTTTCTTACCGAAGGTTACCGCGTAAGAACCGCCTGCTTTCATGAACTCAACTTTTTGAGGTGTGAATGCATCCGAAACGTCAGTCAGTTCGGTCTCTCCGTTGTACAGCTTCTTGGCTTTGGTATCGATGGTTAGAACCGTGCCTGTTGCTACGGAGAATTTCTCTTCAAGCACTGGGTCGCCATTTTCATCTGTCACAACATTGCCCGCAGCATCTACTTTCTTAACCCAGTTTTTAAGATCAAGACCAATACCGCCGGTTACGCCAACAGTTGTTAGGAAGATCGGTGCGATACCGTTCGTGCCCGCAACGACGGGACGATTGTTGATAAACGGAATGTAAGGGGAAGTTTTTTCACCCGCCCAAAGCGCAACGTTGTTAACACCAGACATACGCGAAGAGCCAACACCCATGGTGCCTTTTTCAGCGATGAGCATGACTTTAGCATTCGGGTGCTTTTTGCCTAGCTCAACGATCTCTTGCTGAGCTTCCGGTGTGATCATGCACTGGCCGTGCAATTCACGGTCTGCACGTGAGTGAGACTGGTTGCCAGGAGAGAGAAGGTCAGTAGAGATATCACCTTCAGCTGCGATGTATGTTACAACGTCAATTTTCTCTGGGATGTCGTCAAGCTTGGTGAAGAACTCGGCTTTCGCGTAGCTTTCAAGGATGTCTTTAGCGATGGCATTGCCCGCTTTGAAAGCGTCGGCAAGACGCGCGGTGTCAGCTTCGTAAAGGAATACTTGAGTCTTTAGAACTTCGCCCGCTGCCGCAGCTTGAGCGTCGTCAGAAAGGGCGATGTCTAGCAGTGCCTCAACAGAAGGGCCGCCTTTCATGTGAGATAGCTGCTCAAGAGCAAACTCAGGCGAAATTTCTGCGAGCGTTTCTTTTCCAAGCGCAATGTCTTTTAGAAAAGCCGCTTTAACGACAGCTGCTGGAGTTGTACCTGGCAGTGTGTTGTAGATGAAGAAGTTTAGAGACGCTTCGCGGTGCTCATTACCAGTGTCTTTGATCTGATCAATGATTTCAGACAGCAATTCAGCGCTATCGATTGGTTTTGGGTTTAGGCCAAGTTCGTTTTTACGAACCTCAATTTCTGCTAGGTATTCTGAATACAAGCTCATACGAATCTCTCATTCAAGTTGAATTGATTAACGGGTAATCAATTTGTAAGACTAATTGGTAAAGCATTTGGCTGGGAACTTTGCATTATTAGGCCAAGCTCCTGGCGAAAAATCTTCAAACTCTTTTCAGGCTTTTTTGCTAGTGAGCAAAGTAAGAATGAAGCTATGTTGATCACTCGAAAGCCTTACTAGACTAGTCAATGCGCATTCTCTTTGATCTTTCCGAGAAAGCCTGTCCCAACAATTGCGCGAAACAGCGAGCATTAACCCTATTTTTAGGCGGCAACATTGTAATCATATTTTCGCTAGTTGTTAAGGATGACAGGGCCCAAGCCCAGAATAACCGTTATTCATCGAGCAAATAAATTTACATTGGCGATGAAGAGGCGAAAGAAAGATCTTATAATGCCGCGCCCGAAAGAATAGCGGTAATTAAACAGAGTGCAATTGATGGAAGATTTAAGTGAAATTCGTGATTTTCTTGGCTGTGAGACCCCTGATCGTTGGGTTGAAAATGCCTTGGAAAACCAAGAGATTATGTTGATTGACCATGCGCACTGCGAAAAGAAAGCCGCAATGACAGCCATCAACAATATCCATCGTTATCCTGATGACGCGGAGTTGTTGAACAAAATGTCGCGATTAGCGCGAGAAGAGCTGCGCCACTTTGAGCAAGTGTTAAAGATCATCAAAAAGCGTGGTTTGAAGTACGGTAACTTATCCGCATCGCGTTATGCCGCAGGCTTGCGAGATCAGGCGCGAAAGAATGAGCCGGGAAAACTGGTCGATGTGCTGATTATCGGCGCGTTTATCGAGGCAAGGTCTTGTGAGCGTTTTGCCAAGCTTGCCCCAAAGCTAGATGATGAACTCAAAGCGTTCTATCAGTCTTTGTTGAAATCCGAAGCGCGTCATTATCAGGACTACCTGAAGCTTGCGACCAAATACGCGGGCGAGGACATCTCAGAGAGAGTGGCTTTTTTTCGGGAGCGGGAGGCCGCGTTAGTTGTGAGCCCTGACCACGAGTTTCGTTTTCACAGTGGGCCTGTTATGGAGTCACGGAACAGTTGATCGGCCATATGTAGTTGGTTAACTAGTTGTGAAGGGCTTTCACTGGCTTTGTTTTTCGTGCTCAAGTGCTTCGAGTTCTGCTCTTTTCGCTTTTGATATGTAGGTCGATTTTTTCTTGGGCGCGAGCTTGGCCTTTGCTTTTTTCAGGCGTTGCTTGTGAATCGCTTCCTTTTTCTTTTTCCTATTCATCTTATATGCGCCTGTTTAACTGGTGAAACCACACGCATCTTAGATGCTTTGGTTTGTATTGTTAACTGAAAGACGTTTGAGTATTAAAAGTTAGCGCTCCTCTCAAGAAAAACTCGTTATACTGACCCCTCCAATAAACTAGACCAACCCCATCTCTGAGGTGATCTTCATGCAATTATGTCCTGTTTCTTATGCCGTAGGGTGCGCTAAATGTCCTGTTTTTAAGGTATGTCCTGGAAAAAACATCATTGGCGACGCCGCCTCGCAAGACAAAGATAAAAAGAAAAAAACAGCACCGAAAAAATAGCCGAGGCAGTAGGTTTGATATGAAGGTTCGTTATGCTGTCGGGAAGAATGTATGGCTGTCCTTGGTATGCGTCCTCTTTGCGTTTGAAGCACGGGCTTCTCAAACGAGCTGTTTCGCGTATGCAGAGACGTACTACGAGCAGGTTTACTGCGAGATAAAGCAAAAGTCCCCTAGCACAGTATTACCGGCATTCTTCGATTTCAAAAAAAACGATGCGCGCATGCAGGCGATGTTGCTAAAACGCAAAGCCGAAGCGCTTGGTATTGCCTTTAACATGCCAGCCTCAAAATCGAATAAAGTAAAGTCTGTAAAACGTGCAGAAGCGAGGCCCGAGCGGCCTCACAATCAACAAATATCTGCACCTCAATCTAGAGCCGAGTGTCAGTTTAGCGTTACCTATATTGACTGCAGCGATGGTCAGTTTTCTTTGATCGGCAATAAGGCAAACAACAAGATTGCGCGCACGGCGCTTCAAAACCAAAACCGACTCAAATTAAACAACTATCGCGCTGATCGGGCTGATCAGCAGCAACTTACTCTGTTCTTAACGCAGCAATATATTCACTACTTAGAGAAAATGGTGGAGATTGGCTTAGGAGGCGCAACCATGTCGTTCACTAAGTTTTATGCCTTGTTTGAGGATATTAGCGACAAAGGGGCGGACTTTTCTGCGCGCTTTGAAACCATGTATGAGTTTCTGAAAAAAGACAAAGCCAATATGAGCGTGAATGAGCGAGCGGTGAGTATTGCCGGCTTAAACATAAATGACTGCGCGCAGCTAACGAGTAGTATGTTTGTTTGCGATAACAGGCGGAGAAACTCGATTTATCTAAAACGATAGGTGTTTTTGTCTCGGATTGCCGGCTAACGTTTTTTGCGGTTTGGTTGATGCAGGGGTGAGTTGTTACTCTCGTGGGTGTCACTTCTTTATATTAAGTTGTAGGTCTCTTTATAAGTCTCTTTATAAGTTTCTGTTATCAACACAACTCTGTTTAGTTGGCCGAGATATCTTCGCTGATGGCATTGGCGGATGCCCAAGCCCACTGAAAATTGAACCCACCCAAGTGGCCAGTTACATCCAGCACCTCGCCAATAAAGTACAGCCCGGGATGGAGTTTGCTTTCCATGTTCTTAGATGAAATCTGATCGGTATCTACCCCGCCAAGCGTCACTTCGGCGGTTCGGTAGCCTTCGGTTCCCGATGGCTTTAACGACCAGCTATGCAGGGTGTCGGCAAGCTGCTTGAGAAGTTTGTCGCTATGCTCGCTGATTGGCTTTTCTTTGTGTTCATCCCAATAGAGCGCTTCAAGCTCTAACACGAGAGACTTTGCTAGGTGCTTGCTGAGTATGGAGCGAAGTTTGCTTTTGCCCGAATTCTGCTTGGCATCAAGCAAGATCTGCTCGATGTTCTTAGTAGGGAATAGATCGAGCTCGATGGTTTCACCAAGATGCCAGTAGTTCGATAGCTGCAATGCGGCAGGGCCTGAGATGCCCCTGTGCGTAAACAGTATGTTCTCAATAAAGCTGCTGCGATCGTTAAATGCTTTTGATTCATGGGCAAGGCCAGACAAGCGTTCGGTCATTATTTTGGTTTTATCGCTAAAAGTGAACGGTACTAAACCGGCGCGTGTTGGCAGCACCTTATGCCCGAACTGTTCGGCTAGTTGGTAGCCAAACCCGCTGGCACCCATGGTTGGAATCGATAATCCGCCGCTCGCGACAACCAGTTTTTGTGTTGAGAAATGTCCAAGGTTTGTCTTTAGGTGGTACGTTTCGCCTTCTTTTTTAACGCTTTCTATCTCGCATTTGGTGCGTATATCCACTTTGTGGGGCGGGCATTCTTCAATAAGCATCTTTAGGATGTCTTTGGCGCTGTTGTCGCAAAACAGTTCGCCATGCTTTCGCTCATGATAAGGGATGCCGTGTTTTTCAACCAGTGATATGAAGTCCCACTGGGTGTAGCGGCTAAGTGCTGATTTTACAAAATGCGGGTTTGAGCAGAGGTAGTTATCGGGCTCAACGAAGTAGTTGGTGAAGTTACACCTTCCGCCGCCGGACATAAGAATTTTTTTGCCAACTTTGTTCGCTTTGTCGAGCACTAAAACGGAAAGGCCTTGTTGCCCGCAAAGCCCTGCGCACATTAGCCCAGATGCTCCGCCGCCGATGACGATCATGTCGAACTGCTTGTGTTGGCTGCTCATAAAGCTAGGCGAATGACTCAGCGTTCTCAGGAAATGCTTGGTTGATTAATTCAAGGCTCTGTTTTGTTTCATCGACGCGAATGAACCAAATTTGCTTGTCCCAATCGCCAAGAACGATTCGGAATGCGGGTTCTGCGTTGATTGTAAGGTCATGCGTTGCTGGCCGGTGGGTGTGGCCATGAATCAGCGTTTGAACCTGTTGCTCTTCCATTAGCTTTATCACCTCTTCGGGTGTGACATCCATAATCTCATTACTTTTGTCCTTGTTCGAAGCCTGGCTCATCTCGCGAAGTTGGCGCGCAGTCGTTAATCTGTCCTCTAAAGGTCGCGCTAGGAAGGTCTCGATAAAGCCTGGTGCACGTAGCATGGAGCGTAGCTTCATGTAGGCGGTGTCGCGTGTGCAGAGGCTGTCGCCGTGGATAAGGAGTACCTCTTCTCCGTTCAGCGCAATCTTGCTTGGTTCTGGAAGAACAGTCACGCCGGTATCTTGAGAAAATTGCTCGCCGATTAGGAAGTCGCGGTTCCCAGCCATGAAAAACGCTTCAACACCGCTCTCAGTGAGGCGCTTGAGTCGCGCTTTGACCTTTACTTGCAAGGGGGTGTTTTCATCGTCTCCGACCCAGGCTTCAAAGAAGTCGCCCAGAATATATAGCTGTTTCGCATCTTTTTCGATTTGATCGAGAAAGTAGAAAAACGCCCCAGTAATGTCGGGGCGTGATTCTTCCAGATGCAGGTCGGAGATAAAGTAGATCATAGAACTGAATCGTTTATTGACGCTTATGCTTCGTCTTCAATGATGCTTGCAGATTCGATGATGACTTCATCGACAGGAACATCTTGGTGGCCTGCTTTCATCGTCGTTTTAACTGACTTGATCTTGTTGACGACGTCGTTGCCATCAACCACTTTACCAAATACAGCATAGCCCCAGCCTTCAGTTGTTTCTGATGTGTGGTTAAGGAAGTTGTTGTCTGATACGTTGATGAAGAATTGTGCTGAAGCTGAGTGTGGATCCATCGTGCGCGCCATCGCAATGGTACCAGCATCGTTTTTAAGACCATTGTTTGCTTCGTTTTGGATGGTCTCTTTGGTTGGCTTTTGCTGCATGTTTACATCAAAGCCGCCGCCTTGAATCATGAAGTTATCAATCACTCGGTGAAAAATGACGCCGTCGTAAAAGCCGTCTTTTACATAGCTTTCAAAGTTTTTCGCTGTTACTGGGGCATTCTCATGGTCCAATTCAAGCTTGATGTCACCGTAATTTGTCTTCAATAAAATCATAGTCATTCCGTGCGTTAACTGGTTTTCGGCTTGGTTTGAATTAGGCCAAGCAACTCGCGGCGGATTGTACAGTGTTGTTGGAAGATACTAAATACTTGAGTGCGCCCCGCTTAGTTAATCTGGTTTTATGATTATTGTTATTTATGGCTAATCGTTTGTAAGGCGCGTGGTAAGCTTCTATCTTTAGCAAATAGGAATATCTTTTTAGAACAATAATTTAATGAAGTAGAGATGGTTATGTTGTTGGATGCATCGTTTAGTGGTTTGAACTACTCCCGAATAAAAGCAAATCTTGGTAACACAATCGTTGTTCCTGAGTCATTGGCTCAAGTGACGACTATTGAAAAGGCGCAGGAGGTCGATCCTGAAAGTGTAGAGATGACGCAGCGCGATGTTCGGGAGATTTGGGAGGCTGTCGAGGGGGTATATCGTACAGGTACGCACCCGGCTATTTCTCTTTGCGTTCGTCGAAAGGGTGAGATTGTTCTGCATAGGGCGATTGGGCACGCTTCGGGTAACGGGCCTTCAGATGATGCATCTGAGTCTAAAGTGCTGATGCGCCCGGAAACGCCGATTTGCTTTTTCTCGGCGTCAAAAGCCGTCACTGCTTTGTTGATTCATATGCTGAATGAGCAAAAGCTCATAAATCTGCATGATCCAATCAGTTTCTATGTGCCCGAGTTTGCCAAGAATGGCAAAAAGAACATAACGATTCACCAAGTGCTCTCACATCGCAGTGGCATTCCTGGTTTACCTGAGGGGCTTCCAGTTGAGACCTTGTGGGATAACGACACAATCTGGCGTTTACTGTGTGACGCCGAGCCAAGTTCTCCGCGCGGCGATAAGCTTGCCTATCATGCGTTGACGGGCGGTTATATTTTGGAGCGCGTTGTTAATAAGGTGACGGGCGATAGTATCCAAGCTTTGCTGGATAAACGAATCCGCAAGCCGATGGGAATGAAGTACTTCCAGTATGGTATCGATCCCAAATATAGCGACCGAGTTGCTACCAACTATGCAACAGGGATCAAACCAATGTTTCCGGTTTCCTACTTAATCAAAAGGGCACTCGGTGGGCCGCTTGATCAGGTTCAGCAAGTGACTAACGACCCTCGCTTTATGCAGGCGGTTATTCCGGCGGGTAACATTATGGGAACCGCGGAAGAGATGAACCGCTTCTTCCAGATGATGTCAAACGGTGGTACTTGGAAGGGTAAGCAGGTTGCAAAAGATATCACCATTCGTCGTGCCGTTCAGGAAGTGGCCTCGGTTCAGTTCGATCGCACTTTGATGCTGCCGATGCGTTACAGCGCAGGTTTGATGCTTGGAGGTCGGCCGGTTGGCGTTTGGGGCTTGAATAGTTCTGCTTCTTACGGGCACATCGGTTTGATTAACAAAATGGCTTGGGTTGACCCGAAAAGAGAGCTGACTGTGTCATTGATGACGAGTGGTATTCCGATCGTTGCGAATAATATTCCGTCTCTCGTCCGCTTCGTGAATACAATTTCGAAAAATTGCTCTGTAACAAGTGCATAAACACCTATTCTCGCTAGCCGGTATTCCGGCTATAATGCGCGCCCTTTCTACTGTTAGCATTGCGTCTCTAGGTGAATCACAACTATGTCGGACTCCGCACCAACTAAGTCTAAGCACTTCCTCGAAAACATTATTGAGGGCGATTTGGCGTCCAATAAGAACGATGGACGCGTTGTTACTCGTTTTCCTCCTGAGCCAAACGGCTATCTTCATGTTGGTCATGCGCGCTCTATCTGGCTGAACTTCGGTCTGGCGAATGCTTATGGCGGAGAGTGTAATCTCCGTTTTGACGACACGAACCCTGAGAAAGAGAGTCAGGAATTCATCGATGCAATTCAGGAAGATGTTCGATGGTTGGGTTACGAGTGGGCTGGAGATGTACGTTACGCTTCGAGTTACTTTGATCAGTTATACGGTTGGGCAAAATACCTCGTAGAGCAGGGCAAGGCGTATGTTTGTGAACTTACGGCTGAGCAGGCTTCAGAGTATCGAGGCTGGGCGACAAAGCCCGGGAAAGAGAGTCCATACAGGGGTCGCTCTGTAGAAGAGAATCTGCAGCTTTTGGAAAAAATGCGAGCAGGTGAATTCGATGAGGGTAAAGCGACTTTGCGAGCCAAAATCGATATGGCCTCTCCGAATATGAACCTCCGAGATCCTATATTGTATCGGATTCGCAAGGTTCCTCATCACCAGACGGGTGATAAGTGGTGTATCTACCCGAGCTATGATTTTGCCCATGGTCAAGAAGATGCGATTGAGGGTGTTACCCATTCAATTTGTACACTAGAGTTTCAGGCGCATCGCCCGCTTTATGATTGGTTAGTGGAGAATCTGCCTGTTCCATCCAAGCCTCGTCAGTACGAGATGGGGCGTTTGAATTTGAACTACACCGTTACCAGTAAGCGTAAGCTCAAGCAGCTAGTCGACGAAGGACATGTTTCCGGCTGGGACGATCCTAGAATGCCGACGATCTCTGGAATGCGTCGTCGTGGTTTCACGCCGCGTTCGATTAAGCAGTTCTGTGAGATGATTCCCGTGAGTAGCAAAAACAACAGTGATGTTGATGTTGCGCAGCTTGAGAAGGCCATTCGGGATGATTTGAATGATCATGCGCAGCGTGCAATGTGTGTGATGAACCCTCTTAAAGT
>NZ_LWFT01000971.1:0-800 GCF_001635105.1 Oleiphilus sp. HI0079 | reverse complement strand
GAAAGGAGTTTGGCAGTGAGATGAGCTCTCGATTCTCAGATTGGATCTCTGTATCGAATAGGCCTCGCTCGGAGACGCGGCCGAAGAAGTCGCCAACGCGCACAAAATCGCCAATTCCAAATGGTTTGGTAATGCGCAGTAGAATACCGGCCATCAGATTGCCGATAATATTGGTAGAAGAAAAGGCGATCAAACCTGAAAGCAGGATACCAATCAGGCCAATGATTTGATTACGAAGTTGCGCATCGATCGGTAGCGATAAGATGACACCAATAACGCAGGCTAAAGTAAGAAACAGCATTAGTATCTGGCGGGGTACTTTTCTTTCGCTGCCGAGATGTTTTTTGCGTACAACGATGAAGTGGTTTGCCGCCGTGAGCAGCGTGACCGCACCAATAAAGGCAAGCACGCTAGGTAGCCAGTTACTGATAAGCTCGGAGTTCAGGATTGCGTCCATGTAGGTCTTCTGTGTTTTTCGTTAGCTTGTCAGATGCTCATGCGGGGCGCAAGCATGAAAACCAAGCCAAAGAGGAAAACTTTGCTAACCTTTTTAAGCAATTTGTCTTTTATAGAGTGAAGCCTGAATGTCTATTCTTATGAGCTTGTTAGGTGTATGCGTGTTGCTTGGCTTCGCGTTTTTACTGTCCACTAACCGCAAAGCCATCAAGTTGCGGACTGTTCTTGGAGCGCTTGTTATTCAGATCGGTCTTGGTGCATTAGTGCTTTACGTTCCATGGGGGCGTGACGTATTAAACGGGATAACGGCGGCTGTTGCGCATGTTATTCATTACGCAAACGAA
>NZ_LWFT01000970.1:0-1190 GCF_001635105.1 Oleiphilus sp. HI0079 | reverse complement strand
TCTCGCTTAATTTCATTAATAAGCGTATTAATTCGTTTCAATATCTTCTTATCTGTTTTCTGCCAGTATAGATAATCTTCCCATGCTTTTTCTGCAAAAATTAGCTTCACTCAATCAATTCCTTTTCTTGGCCTTTCCCAGCTTCGAGTTCAGCAATAGATTCAATCAGTCGTTTAGTGTTTTTGGGGCTTCGCAACAAGTAGGCTGTTTCTTCAAGCGCTTGGTAGTCATCCATAGAAATCATAACTACGGCGCCTTCTCCCTTGCGGGTAATTGCAATTGGTGCGTGGTCATCACAAACTTGCTCCATTGTTTTAGCAAGGTTGCTTCTGGCAGCTGTGTAGCTTATGCTCTCCATAAATCATCTCCTGTACATGTACGTAAATATGTACGCATTGTAAGCCCGCATAACCAGTTTATCAACCATCGCCAACAAGTTGCGCTATTCCGAGGAAACATCATGAACGAGCATGAGAAGATAAACTATGTTGAATTTCCAGCTGTGAACCTGAACGCCACAAAGAACTTCTTCTACGAGGTATTCAACTGGACGTTTGAGGACTTTGGCTCTGACTACACAGCTTTTTCTGGGCAAGGGTTGGATGGCGGTTTCTATAAGGCTGACAGCAAACCGATACCAGAAAACGGTGCAGCTTTAGTGGTATTTTACAGTTCCGACTTGCAGCAAACCTTACGCAAGATTCAATTGGCGGGCGGCGTAATTTCTAAGCCCATTTTTGCTTTTCCCGGTGGCAAGCGTTTTCATTTCATTGAGCCCAGCGGCAATGAATTAGCGGTTTGGTCTGATACGGACGCATAGCAAATCAAGGCATGGTTATCTGGAAGATGAGCCGCAAAAGCACAGTTCAGTTTAAACCCAAACATGTTGTGCATACTTGAAGCAGGAGTTATCGGACATGAACAAGCCATATCAAGNATCATGCATGTGTGGCGTGGTGCAATTCTCTTTCACCGGGCCTGCGCTGTTCGTGGCCGATTGCGTTTGTGCGTCTTGCCGACAGGCGCATGGAGCATCTGCCGTCACGTGGGTTGGTGTAAAGAGCGCGCACTTTACGGTAGATGCCGGCAGCGCTTCACTACGGTGGTACCAATCATCCCAAGAATCAGAACGGGGATTTTGTACGGACTGCGGCACACGCATGTTCTTTCGCTCTAGCAAATGGCCAGGT
>NZ_LWFT01000969.1:0-1423 GCF_001635105.1 Oleiphilus sp. HI0079 | reverse complement strand
CCATCTTCACGCTGTGTAGAGAAATAGAAAACTTGGTTGATCGTCGACTTATTTGTATTCAAATATTCGACAAATGCCTTTAAACCACCTTCATATTCAAATCGCTCTTCTTTACCAGAGCGCTCATCATGAAGAACAATACAGACCCCTGAGTTAAGAAACGCTAACTCTCGAATTCGCTTAGCAAGAAGATCATAGTGAAACTTAATGTTAGTGAACGTCTGTGGCGAAGGTTTAAAATGTACTTGTGTACCGCTGCTCTCGGTTGTACCGACAACTTTCAAACGCTCTTGAGGAACACCATCGTGATATACCTGTTCGTGTACTTCTCCGTTTCTTCTAATCGTTAGCTTTAGAAGACTAGACAACGCGTTAACAACCGATACACCTACACCATGCAGGCCACCTGAAACTTTATAAGTATTGTCATCGAACTTACCGCCAGCGTGGAGAACGGTCATAATTACTTCGGCGGCAGAAATCCCTTCTTCTTCATGGATGTCTGTTGGAATGCCGCGGCCATCATCAGAAACCGTGATAGATTCATCTTCATGAATTACAATCTTGATCTCGGAACAGTATCCGGCCAAAGCCTCATCAATCGAGTTATCTACAACTTCAAAGACCATGTGGTGTAAGCCTGTCCCATCGTCAGTATCACCGATGTACATGCCTGGTCTTTTCCTAACAGCGTCTAGACCTTTGAGGACTTTAATGCTTGAGGAGTCGTACGAATTAGGGGTATCACTCATTGTGTTTCCTGAGATATCTAAGTCTTTATAGTTAATGTATTAGCGGCGTTATCTTACCATGTTCCACGTGAAACATTCTTGTTTTGTGTGATAAATCTAGCTTGGAAATCAAGCGCTCATACAATGAATGATCGAGCCCGGTGGCAATTACACATGTCTCAAGCCCTTGCAATTGACCAAGCAAAACTTCCAAATTCGCTTCGTCTAACTCTGACGCGAGATCATCCAAAAGCAACATACAAGCTTTGTCTGTGGCACCATACAACACTTCAATCTGAGCCAGATGCAGCGCCAACACTAACAGTTTTTGCTGCCCCCTCGACAAACCTTCTTGGACAGGAAGACCATCGTAACTGAACTTCAAGTCTGCCCGATGAGCACCATAGTGCGTGGTGCGTCTTTTAATATCCTTGCCGCGACTAGCGATAAGAGAATCAAAAAGAGATTCACTGTTGGACCAACCCCGTGAATAGCTTACCTGAAGACGTTCCAGTACCTCTTCCCCAAATAAACGAGATGCCCTTAACCAAAAGGTCTCAATCACCCGCTCTATAATCGGCGCTCTGAGACAATGAATACGCTCGCCGAGCTCCGCCAACTGCTGATCCCAAACTGCAATTAGCTGCTCGTCAGGCCGACTTTGCTTCAACAGCGCTGCTCTCTGCTTTAAA
>NZ_LWFT01000968.1:0-707 GCF_001635105.1 Oleiphilus sp. HI0079 | reverse complement strand
TGCCTGGGAGGGCGGCAACCCAGCAAAGGACTTGGCGCGTATTAGATCACTTGGGATTCCTATTCACTTAAGCAAGACGAAGCGACTTGAAGATATTCCACTGGAAATTCAAGCGATCGCCAAGCGGATTGGTTATGAGCAACAAGGTGACGCGTTGGCTAGTGCTTATTTAGAGCGCTTAGAGGCATTGCGCAACCGATATCAAGACGCTGCGAAGGTACGGTTTTTCTATCAATTGTGGTCTAAACCGTTGCGCACAATGGCCGCGGGCAGCTGGATTAATCAACTGTTTAGCGGTTGCGGTGGAGAGAATGTCTTTAGCGATCCAGCACTGGATTATCCGCAGGTGAGTTTGGAAAGTGTCATTGAAAAGCAACCGGATGTGATTGTCGTACCGACGCATCATGGCGGGGAAATAGCCGTTGAAATGTGGCAGAACTGGCCTGAAATTCCCGCTGTTAAGAATGAGCAGATCGTATTTTTTGATGGCGATTTATTGCATCGATTTTCGTATCGAACCTTGGATGGCATGCAGCAGGTGTGCGAGCGATTTGATGCGATAAGAACACAGAGCACGTTGAGTAAGTGAGTTTTAAGTGGCCCGCATTGGGCACCATAAACACTGAACGAAGTAACAGGAGCGAGTAATGACTGGCGAGAGCGATAAGAACGAAGCGCACAAAAAGAAGATGCAAAAGCAAAAAGAA
>NZ_LWFT01000967.1:0-1492 GCF_001635105.1 Oleiphilus sp. HI0079 | reverse complement strand
ATATGTCATGTCAATCTCAACGAAAAGAATAAAACGATCAGAAAACCATAGTAAGCTGACCAAGCGGTCAACTAAATATTTATCTTAGCATGTAAACCAAAGGGCGTTGATCTCGCGTAGAGAGCTAAAACGCCAAGAGAATAGACGCAAATGCAAAAAACTGCCGCATTGTTCGCACATCCGCTTCGATCCCTTTCTTTAACGCTGTGTTTGAGCCTGTCGTTCAGCACTGACGCTTTGGCTGAGTGCGCTCAGTGGCTCGATCATAAAGTTGCAAAACTGCATAGCCAAGAGACGTTGAACCTCTGCGCGTTAACCGAGAACAAGACTGTGCTTTTTGTGAATACGGCGAGCAAGTGCGGTTTCACGCCGCAGTTTAAAGAACTGCAAGCACTCTATGAGCGATATCAGGATCAGAACTTTACGATCATTGGTTTTCCTTCTAACAGCTTTCGTCAAGCCGCAAGCGATGAAGGCGAGGCCGCAGAAGTCTGTTACGTCAATTTCGGTGTAAAGTTTCCAATGACGAGCTCCACGAATGTTCGCGGTACAAATGCGCATCCGGTGTTTCAACACCTGGCCGCAGAAAGTGAAGCACCACAATGGAACTTTAATAAATACCTCGTGTCGTCTTCTGGTGAGGTAATTGAACATTTTGGAAGCTCTGTCTCCCCAACGTCTCGCCAACTAACCCAAGCCATCGAATCCGCTCTGTGAGGAAACCATGAGCCAAGCAAATAAGATTGCCAATCTACAGACCGCAACGCGAGCTAGCCAAGCCGTCATTCATATTACTAACCTCCGGCTGAGAACGTTCATCGGCTTTAATCCCGAGGAACAAGAAAAGCAGCAGGACATTATCATTAATGCGGAGATCCATTATCCGGCCAATAAGCTTTGCTTAAATGATGACGTTGAGAATGCATTGAACTATAAGAACATTGCCAAGGGCATTATTAAGCACGTTGAATCAGGACGGTTCTTGCTCTTGGAAAAATTAGTTAGCGATGTACTGGAAATATGCCATGAACATGAATGGGTTAGCTACGCAAAGGTCAAAATTGATAAGCCGCACGCATTGCGTTTTGCCGATTCTGTTTCACTTAGTTTAGAGTACCGCGGCTAACCGCCGTGCAAGGAGCCCATCATGGAAGCACTATCAAACACCACCATCACGCCAAAAATGAGTAAAGAAGCCCACCTGGTTCGTGATGCTTTAATTGCTGCGGGGCTAGAAACGCCGCTTTTACCAAGTACTCTAACCACAGACCAAAAATACGAGAGGCTCAAATCCTTGTTTACCGATGTGGTCAGTACTCTAGGCTTGGATCTCAGTGACGATAGCCTTAACGAAACACCGCACCGCATCGCCAAGATGTATGTTCGTGAGATTTTCTCTGGCTTGGACTATGGCAACTTTCCCAAGATCAGCGTGATCGACAACAAAATGTCTGTGGATGAAATGGTCACGGTAGCTGGCATTTCGGTTACC
>NZ_LWFT01000966.1:0-984 GCF_001635105.1 Oleiphilus sp. HI0079 | reverse complement strand
TGCTCATATACGACAGTACGTTGGTCATTTGCTACATCATCGTATTCAAGCAAGGCCTTTCGGATATCAAAGTTACGCCCCTCGACCTTTCGCTGTGCCTTCTCTATCGCGTTACTCACCATCTTGTGCTCAATGGCTTCACCTTTATCCATTCCAAGCGCTTGCATGATGTTTCGTACCCGGTCAGAGGCAAATAAACGCATTAGGCTGTCTTCGAGTGACAAGAAGAACCGCGTACTACCCGGGTCGCCTTGTCGACCAGACCGCCCTCGCAACTGGTTATCTATTCGACGAGATTCGTGGCGTTCCGTACCAAGGATATGAAGACCTCCAGCCTCTTTAACCGCTTGGTTACGCTCTTGCCATGCGATTTTGATCTCCGCTACTTTTGCTTCGTTTGGATCTTTCAGCGCCTTGACTTCCGCCTCCCAATTACCGCCAAGCACGATATCTGTTCCACGCCCCGCCATGTTCGTCGCAATAGTGACTGTGCCAGGCATACCTGCCTGAGCAATGATTTGAGCTTCCTGCGCATGCTGCTTAGCATTTAGAACGCTATGCTTAATACCTGCTTTCTTGAGGAGTGCAGACAGATATTCAGAGGACTCGATACTTGCGGTACCAACAAGGACTGGGCGTTTCGCTGCAACGACCTCTTTTACCTCATCGATGATCGCTTGAAATTTTTCTTCCTGAGTAAGATAAACAAGGTCATTATGATCAATACGCGCAACTGGCTTGTTGGTTGGAATAACGACAACATCCAGACCGTAGATTTGATTAAACTCATAGGCTTCGGTATCCGCCGTTCCGGTCATACCAGCCAGCTTTTGGTAAAGGCGGAAGAAATTCTGGAACGTAGTTGATGCAAGAGTCTGACTCTCAGCCTGGATAGCTAACCCTTCTTTCGCCTCAATTGCCTGATGCAAACCCTCGCCCCAGCGACGACCCGCCATCGTTCGACCCGTGTGCTCATCTATGATA
>NZ_LWFT01000965.1:0-1180 GCF_001635105.1 Oleiphilus sp. HI0079 | reverse complement strand
CCAACTCGGTTAGCATTGCGCTAATTAAGCCGCCAGTACAAGACTCGGCAAAACTCACACGCTTGCCTTGCTCAAGTAAAATATCCTTCAAAACATGGGCGATACTGCGCCCATCCTCCGTCACAATATGTGAGCCAAATAGGTCGCGAGCGACCTGCGCGGTCTCTTCAAGCGTCTGATAGTCCTCCCGATGCGTCGCTTGCAGCTTTAACTCAAGCATGGGCACCGAAGCGCGAAAGCCCAGTTCAATGTTCTTTGGAATGGTGACGCCACTCTTGAAAAGGCGCTGCTGAATTCCCGATTCGCCCATGCCAAAAAGACGAAACCGGTATCGTTTTACTTCTGCGCCTTCAGCAAACTTCATACGCGGGAGAATTTGCTCATCAAACATGCGGAACAACTCGGACGGCACGCCTGGCGTACAATAAACCCGACAACCGGCCACATCTGCAGCAAACCCCGGAGCCGACCCGGTTGCATTGGGGATAATCTCTACACCTTCAGGCAAAATCGCCTGTTTGCGATTCGCCGCGTTGAAAGCAATATTTTTTTGCTTACACCATGCTTCCAGCTGCACCATCGCTTCGGTGTTTTCGCGCAATTCAACACCCAAGACGCCCGCTAAGGCTTCTGCCGTCAAATCATCTACTGTCGGCCCGAGGCCTCCATTAACGATTAACACGTCGGAAAACGCGGCAATGCGTGCAATCTCGCTTTTGAGCACGGCCACGTCATCACCCACCGTCGCTTTATAATGAACGGGGCAACCAAACGCACTTAGCTTTTCAGCCAATTTGGCCGAATTGCTGTCAACAATATCGCCACTCATTAACTCGTTGCCAGTCAACAGAAACGAGACCTTCAAGTGCTCAGCATCCCGCATAATTTTTCACCCAATTGACGTTTCCATTGTTCACGTTAGTTACCACACTATTTGTCACTCAGTAGCTCTGCCATTTCTTTGGAACGGTCCGCGCAAGCCGTCATCGCTTTTGAGACAAGCTCAGGCAAGCCATCATTTTCAAACACATGAATCGCACGCTCAGTTGTTCCGCCTGGCGACATGACATTGCGCTTGAGCTGCTCGGCTGGAAGATCACTCTCAAGCACCATTTTAGCGGCACCCATAGCGGTTTGTGCTGCAAGACGTTTCGCAGATTCGGCCTCAAGCCCGAGGGCC
>NZ_LWFT01000964.1:0-869 GCF_001635105.1 Oleiphilus sp. HI0079 | reverse complement strand
TTTTAATCATTAGATCAATTTCTCTCAGACAAAGAACGTATCTATGAATTTGAAGCGCTTTTTTCCTCTTATAGTCTTGTTTTTCTCTGGTTTGGTTTATGCCGAACAGGCACATCTGATTATGGCAACCGGCGGTGTAACGGGTGTTTATTACCCTGCGGGTGGTGCGATATGTCAGATGATGAATCAGGGCGTAAAACAGCATGGCGTCCGCTGTTTTGTTGAGAGTAGCCGCGGTTCCTTGGAAAACATAAAGCGGTTGCGCGCTCAGGAGATTGATCTTGCGATTGTGCAGAGTGATTGGTTTATGCATGCCCGAAGAGGCTCGGCTCAATTCAAAGATTACGGGGCATTTGATGGCTTGCGTAAAGTGGTCAATTTGTACAGTGAGCCTTTTACCATAGTGGCGCGAAAGGATTCGAACGTAGAGAAGCTTGAAGACCTCAAAGGCAAGCGTATTAATATTGGTAATCCAGGCTCTGGCCAGCGGGCGACAATGGAGTGGTTGATGGGGGTCATGGGGTGGTGGAAGTCCGATTTCTCTGAGGTCTATGAATTGGACTCCGACGATCAAGCGCAAGCATTGTGTGATGACAGGTTTGATGCGATGGTCTTTGTGGCTGGCTCGCCAAATAGCTCGGTGAAGCTCGCCACAACGGATTGTGAAAGCGTGATTGTGCCAGCCGCCTCCGCAAAGCTTGAAGAGTTGATTTCGCGCTCAGAGGTCTATGTCAAAACAGTCATTCCCGGTGGAATGTATCGCGGCAATCCAAAGGATATTGAAACCTTTGGTGTTTATGCAAATCTCGTCTCTAGCGAGGATGTAGATGAGGGTATGATCTACGCGCTTACGCAGTCTATCTTCGAAG
>NZ_LWFT01000963.1:0-917 GCF_001635105.1 Oleiphilus sp. HI0079 | reverse complement strand
TACCATCTTGGCCATCTTGGATATTGCCCAAAGCCTTGCGTAGCAGTAACCTTCGATCAATCTTCTCAAAATCAATAACAAAAAGAGCCGCGCGCCCTATGCACTCCAACAACCCTGTGCCCTCTGAGACCTCTGCACCCCTGCAGGATTCGATTCTGCAATATCACGCCTTGAGTAAACTCCTAGCCGAAGCGGGTATTAGTCAGCCAACACTCGTTATTGATCAGGCCGCTTTAAATCGCAACATTGCGCAGCTAAAGCAAATACTAAACGAGGGTTTTGTGCATCGCTTAGTGGTAAAGTCCTTGCCTTGCATGCAGCTGATTGACCACATCAGCGCTCAAACGCAATCCGAAACGCAACGCTTTATGTGTTTTCATGCTCCCTTCATTCAGCAAATTGCGTCACGCTATGCATTGAGCGACATATTGTTAGGAAAACCACTTCCCGCAGCGGCTTTCGAACAATTGCTTGTTTGGTTTATGCAGCAACCAAAGAGCAAATCGGCACCGAAGTTGTCACAAGTTCAGTGGCTGATCGATAGCCACGCGCGTCTTGAGCAGTATCAAGCAATCGCTAAAAAGCACCACGCAAGCTTGCGGATAAATCTTGAAATAAATATCGGCTTACATCGAGGTGGTTTCAGCCTTAATGCAGAATTCGAAGATACGATCACGCTTCTCGAAAAAAGTAATAATCTAAGGTTTGCGGGATTAATGGGGTATGAAGCACATGCGGCGAAGATCCCCTCTATTTTAGGTGGGCTGAAGGGTGCGCTAGATGCCAGCTGGCATAGCTACGAAGCGTTTAAAGAGCGTGTCGAGCATCTCAGTGTGCCTGGCACCTGCTTTAACTCCGGAGGCAGTACTACGTTCACCGAGTACACCGCGAAAGCGCCTTGCAATGAGCTCTCGGTA
>NZ_LWFT01000962.1:0-737 GCF_001635105.1 Oleiphilus sp. HI0079 | reverse complement strand
CCAATTAGCTTTTTTATTGAAGTGGATGGTAAAGACACAGGCGTTCAATTCTCAGGAATCCCAAGTGGTCACGAATTCAATTCGTTGATACTCGCGGTTCTACAGTCGACGGGAACGCCTTTAAAGCTGGATGAGTCATTGCAGAAAATGGTCGGTCGGGTGAACGAAAAACTGCATTTTGAAGTGTTCATTGGACTTAGCTGTCACAACTGCCCAGACGTTGTACAGGCTTTAAATCAGTTTGCCTTGCTCAACGACAACATTTCGAGCGAGATGATTGATGGTGCCTTGTTCCAAGACGTGATTAAAGAGCGCGATATTCAAGGCGTACCAAGTGTTTACGTCAACGGTGAGCTTTTCGCGAACGGTAAAGTGGATGCGGCTCAGTTGATCGAAAAATTGATGGAACGCGACCAAAGTATTGCGCAAGCGGACGAGGAAAACGCGCTGCCGCTGCAAGATGTCACGGTAATCGGCGGTGGTCCGGCCGGTGTCGCTTCAGCTATCTACAGTGCCCGTAAAGGCTTGAAAGTCACCTTGATCGCAGAGCGTTTGGGTGGTCAGGTGAAAGATACCATGGGCATCGAGAATCTTATCT
The DNA here is from genome assembly GCF_001635105.1 of Oleiphilus sp. HI0079. Lineage (NCBI taxonomy): Bacteria > Pseudomonadati > Pseudomonadota > Gammaproteobacteria > Oceanospirillales > Oleiphilaceae > Oleiphilus > Oleiphilus sp. HI0079. Next base: position 139 of record NZ_LWFT01000962.1, on the reverse strand, counting down.
CAGTATCAAGTACAACCGGCCCAGAATTGACGGGTAATTTGATTGCACACATGAACGATTACGACATTACCGTAAAAGAGCACTTGCGTGTGAGCGAGGTGATCGATGAAGAAATTAAAACGGTTGTGCTGTCATCGGG